>CAUYYV010000124.1:0-9063 GCA_963577075.1 Phycisphaerae bacterium | reverse complement strand
TGAACTGAACGTGACTGACCGATCCCCCCACGCCCAAGCAAATCAAAAATACCCTTCACCCACCCATCGCCTCGATACGCTGTTCGGGCGTGCCGATGCTCGACACGCGGATGCCGAAGTTCTCACAGACCTTGACGGCCACGCCTTTGCCGACCTGCCTGTTGTTGACCAGCAGGTCCAGCTCGTCCGCAGACGATCGATCCAGCTCGATGATCGCGCCAGGTCCCAGTGCCAGCACGTCTTCGCACGACATCTGCCGCTCGCCAAGCTGCACGATCACCGGTACGGTCAACTCTAAAATAGTCTGCAGGTCCGTCGCCATCGATACCTATATCGGAAGGAGAATCCGTCCGCCTGCACAATGCCTTCCCGGTGGCTGTAACAACTGCGGCGCATGGCGTTATCGCCCGATCGGAAGGACTAGCCAGTTCCAGCGTAGAATTGGACTAGCAGCGGTCATTGCGGCGTGCCCCATCTATAACAAGCACCAACAACGGATCACCGGCCCCCGGGATAGATCGGCCTGGACCGGCGGATTGACCTTCAGATCAATGCTATCTGCCGATGCCGCGTACAGGTCATCGAGAAACAACTGCTTGCGGTTACCAACGTCGATGAGCACCATGGCATAGTTCATCCCTCGAGCGTGTGGTCGATGCCGAGCTTGATTGAGTTCTCCGGATGCTCGTTGCATTGCATGTAGGCTTCGGCGGCGCGCGACATCGGCACAACCGGATCCACCAAGCCCCGGCAGTCAAGCCTTTGCTCGTGCAGCAGTCGAAGCGTGGTCCTCCGCAGGCGATCGTCCCAGCTGAAGTGTCGTGGCGACACCTTCGCGCCGCGGCAGGAAATCACGGTGAGCTGATTGCGATGCCACTCGCCGGAGAGTATCAGGCCCCTGGCCTCGCCGGTGTAATACGCGATGGAGACAACGGTGCCTTGAAAACGTGTGGCCCGCAGCGCGTCGTACAGGGCGTGGTAGGAAGCGCTGGTCTCTATCGACACATCCACGCCCAACTTGTCGGTCATCTTCTTGATCTCGAGCCCCACATCGGACCCGCCCGGATCGAGCAGTTCGTCGACGGCAGCCTCTGCTGCCCGGCGCCGGTGCTCGATCGGATCACTGGCGACAATCCAACTCGCCCCAGCCAGACACGCCAGTTGCACGGCCATCAGCCCAAGAGCGCCAAGGCCAAAGATCGCCACCCGGTCACCAAGGCGAACCGGTGCGTCACGCACCGCGCCCAGGGCGTACATGGCCGCCTCATCGTAAACCAGGTTCTCCACCGGAATCGTGTCGGGCACGACCTCGACCCGTGCTGCGGGAAGGGTCTGAATCTCCCTGATGCCGCTTAGACCAACCACCCGATCACCCACACAAACACCGTCAACGTCGTCACCAATTTCGATGATGCGGCCTACAAATCGCTCACCCAACGGCATGGGAAATGCCCGTGGAACCGCATTCCTGCCACGCATGTGCAGCCGGTATTCACCGTCCCATCCGTCGGTCGCATCCGCGGAATCCGCGCGGAACCCGCGCATCTCCGTGCCGTGCTTGGTCGAGCTGAAATCACACCGGATGCGAACGTCGTGCACCTTCAAGGGGTCCAATTCGTACGGCTGCAATACGGCGTGCCCCGGGCTATCGGCAATCAGTTCCAGTGGCATGGGACCCCTTTCGTTCTTGTACACTTTCAGATCACTTTAAACTCTAGCGAAACGAATGTGTGTCACGCAAGCCTGCATACACTGCCAGCTTGCGAGCAACGCGTCATCCCGCAGCCGGCACAAGTGCGACTGGCCGAAAACGATGTTGCCAGGACGGGCCCGATGGACCGGCGCTTGACCCGTGACAGTGGTCCGGTCTTTGCCGCCAGATATCGCAACCCCAAGAAAATCGAAGCGGGACGACGCGATCTCAATCGCGCGGCCGAGATGCCCCAAACGTCTTCTCCGCCAGATCGACGGATTTGGCCAGGGCCGCGGCTTTGTTGACCGTTTCCTGGTGCTCGGCCTCGGGCTCGCTGTCGGCGACGATACCACCGCCGGCCTGGAGGTGGACGGTCCACCGCCCCGCCGTAGTGGCGGGCATGACCACCATTGTGCGCAGGGCAATGGCCATGTCCATGTTACCGGCGAAGTCAACGTGCCCGACAGCGCCGCCGTACGGACCACGCCGCGTTGGTTCCAACTCGTCGATAATCTGCATGGCGCGTACCTTCGGGGCGCCGCTGACCGTACCAACCGGCAGGGTATAACGCAGGGCGTCCCAGCAGTTGCACCCCTCGTGCAGCTGACCGGTCACCTCGGAACTGATGTGCATCACATGGCTGTACCGCTCGATGGTCATGACCTCGGGCAGCTCAATTGTACCGGCGACCGCGACACGACCAACGTCATTTCGACCCAGATCGACGAGCATGATGTGCTCGGCGCGGTCCTTCGGATCGGCCAGCAACTCGGCCTCGAGGGCCTTGTCCTCGGCCTCGTCACGGCCGCGCCGGCGAGTGCCGGCCAACGGGCGGTTGACCACCTTGCCGTCCTCGACCCGACAGAGAATCTCGGGGCTTGAGCCAACGAGCATGCCGCCTTCGATCTGAAGATAAAACATGTAGGGCGACGGGTTGACGATACGCAGGGCGCGGTAGATGTCGAACGGGTCAGCCGTGGTCACCAGTTCGAAGCGTTGGCTGGGCACGACCTGGAAGACGTCCCCAGCAGCGATGTACTGCTTGCAGATGCCGACCGCCCGTTGGTAACCGCCGTCACCCATGTTGCTCATCGCCAGCAACGGGGGGACGCTGGTCAAATCCACCGCACTGACGGGCATCTCCAGATTCCCCGGCGGCGGCGCCAATGACGTCTTGATACGCTCCACCAACGCGTCGAGATCATGCTGGCCCGCCTCGTAAGCCACCTTGACCGACGCGTGCTCGTCGAGCAGCACATGCGTGATAACCAGTACCGTTTTCTGCACGTGATCGAACCCGACAACATCCCGGTACAACGCCATTTGCAGATCGGGCAGGCCGCGATCATCCGTCGGGGGGTCAGCGAGCTTCTCGCCCTCGAGGTACCGGACCGTGTCGTAGCCGGCGAACCCGACCCAACCGCCGGTAAAATCCGGCAGGCCCTCGACGCGCGCCAGTTTCAGATCGCCGGTGATCCGATCCATTTCGCACAGCGGGTCGTCGCTGTGGTACGTGCGTGACCGCTCCGGCACGAGCCGGTCGACGAACCTCACCTCGTGCCCACGCGCGATGATCTGCGCCGCCGGTTGGGCGCCCATGAAGCTGTACCGCCCGATGCGGTCACCGCCGACGACAGACTCGAGCAGAAAGCTCGGCGCCATCCTGTCATCGGACCGGACAAGCCGACGATACGCCAGCACCGGCGTCACCTGATCTCCCATCAGCCGTCGACAGATCGGAATGAGGGTGCGCCCCTCGCCGGTGGCGAGCTTCTTGAAAGTATCAAAGTCGGGTAGTTCGTGAGGCATCGATAGTTCAAAGTTAAAAATTGAAAATTGAAGCCGCAGCAGCACAGTCAATGTGTTGTCGGCGAAATTCCATTTTCAATTCTTAATTCTTAATTCTTAACTTCAAAATCTTCCAGCGGTTCAGCCTCGCGGTTCGCCGCCTCGCCTCGCCGTTTCCTCTCGACGTATTGCCTCAACCATGTTTCCCAGCTCTTGCCGGCGGCGGTGTCTCGACCAGAAAACTGAAGACGATCTATGTCCGCGTAAGCAATTGTCAACCGCCGTGTCGTGTCTTTCAGCATCATGCGAAGATAAGGCTTCTGCCCATCGGCTCGACGGTCGAAAATGTAACCCTCGATGATCGTTCCGCTGCGCGTGCGGACGGTCACGTCACCGCGATAGTCAACCGCCTGGTCGATCGCGGCCCGCAGCTGTACAGGATCGCTGACATCAGGCGTGTGTCCCTGCAACGTGCTGTGGGCGGCTGATTCTTGTGTGTCCTCAGGCATATCCGATAGTCTATGGGGATGTGCGTTGACCGGCCAGCCGGTGCCATCGCAGTATCGGCACCAGTCGGCGCGATGACGGGATGCCCGATGGATATCGAAAGCTTTCTCAAACATTACAGCCTCATTGAAAATCCATTCGAGGCTGAAGAAGCCCGGCACGACCCGGTGTTCGCCCGGTCGATGGACGGCGGACCGCGCCATCCCGACTTCAACAAAATCCTCGGGCAGATCGATCCGCCCAATACATCGATCGTGTTTGGCGAAAAGGGAAGCGGCAAGACGGCGATCCGGCTTCTGATCGGCCAGCGCATCAGCGCCCACAACCTCGCCAATCCCGACCATCAGGCCCTCCTGGTGGCCTACGATGACCTCAACCCCCTGCTCGACCGCGTGATGGCGCGGCGCCGGGCGGGCAGCAGCAAGTGGGCCGATGCCGAGCAACTGCTCGACGGCTTTCGGTTGCAGGACCATCAAGACGCGATCTTGTCGCTGGCGGTGACGAAACTGGTGGACCTGCTGGTCAGTCGCGGCGACGACCGCGGCGAAGCGATGGCCGCCTCGCCGCAGATAGAGCAGCGATTCCGCAAGGCGCCGCGGCGGGTACGCGTGGACGCGGCGGTGCTGGCGGCGCTGTACGACCAGCCGCGCAGCGGCGGCGGTGCGACACGATGGCGAAAGCTGCACGCCCGACTTCGCCTGAGACGGATTACGGCCGCGACGGCCGCCGGGTACGGCGGCACGGCGATGATGATTGTCGCCATCGGGTTGCTGATTGCCCAGTTGGTCCAGAAAGCCCCTCCGATCCCGTTGACGATATCACTGGGTATCACGATGGCGGCCACCGTGTTGCTGCTGGGGCTGTCGATCGCCCAACATGCGCGGTTGTGGCGGCTTAGCCGGCGCATTGCCCATGAGATGCCGGCGATGGACCGGGCCGCCGCCGCGTTACGCCGCATGCTGATGGACCTGAGCCGCAGCGATCTGAACCGGCAAGACTGGCCTCTGCCCGGTGCCGACAGCCGCAACAGCCGCTACCAGCTCACCTCGCAACTGATCGAGGTGCTCGACCTGCTCGGGTTCGCCGCCATGGTGGTGGTGGTCGATCGCGTTGACGAGCCGACGATAATCAGCGGCAACGCTCAGCGTATGCGCCGCGTGATCTGGCCCTTGTTTGACAACAAATTCCTTCAGCAGGATCGCGTGGCCGTCAAGATGCTGCTGCCGATCGAGTTGCGGCACATGTTGCATCGCGAGTCGGACGAATTTTTCCAGGAGGCGAGGCTGGACAAGCAACACCTGATTGATCCGCTGACGTGGTCGGGTGCAACGCTGTACGATCTCTGCTCGGCGCGGCTACGCGCTTGCTGCCATCGCGATGAGAAGCAGCCGATCGTGCTGACCGACCTGTTCGAGACGGACGTGACGCGTGAGATGATCATTGATGCACTCGACCAGATGCACCAGCCGCGCGACGCGTTCAAGTTCCTTTACACGCTCCTCCAGGAGCACTGCCGCATGGTCCCGCAGGAGCAACCGCGGTTCAAGATTCCCCGGCTAACGGTTGACACCGTGCGCAGGGCACAATCGCAGCGCGTCCAAGACCTGCATCGCGGCCTGACGCCGGCGTAACACAGGTTCAACCGAGGATTCCGGGTGCCACGATGTGCCTTGTCACCCTCGCGTGCGGGTTAAGCTCTGCGCCCCCAAGCCGCCACCACCCCTAGCGACGGCTGCGAAATTGCCGAAAATCGATGTTGAGCTTCTGCATTCTGTAATGCAGCACACGGGCCGTGGCCCAGTTCCCGGGCAGCGGCGGCGGCGATGCCATTGGTGCGCTTTAGTGCATCAACTAGGATGTCGTTCTCGAACAGCGCCACGCGATATTCAAGCGTGCCCGTGCCGACCGTGTCGGTGGCATCCGACGTCTGCAGCGACGGCGGCAGATGATGGCTGTGGATCACGCCGTCTTCGCTGAGCAACACGGCGCGTTCGATGCAGTTCTCCAGTTTGCGCACGTTGCCTGGCCAGTGGTAGGCCATCATCATGTTGATCGCCGGGGTGCTGATCCGTCGAACATCCTTGCCGTTTTGAGTTGCGTAACGCTCGACGAAGAAATCAACCAGTTGCACGATGTCATCCTTGCGATCGCGCAGCGGGGGCAGATAAATGGGAAAGACGTGGATGCGATAGTACAGGCCGATACGGAACGATCCGGAGGCGACGGCCTTTTCCAGATCGCAGTTGGTGGCGGAGAGAATGCGGACATTGGCTTTTCGCGGCCGGTTGCTGCCGACGCGGACGAACTCCTTTTCCTGCAACACGCGCAACAGTCGCATCTGCGTGCGCGCGGCGCAGTCGCCGATCTCATCGAGCAGCAGCGCCCCCCTGCTTCCTCGATGCAGCCTCGCCGCGCCTCGGTCGCACCGGTAAACGCCCCCTTCTCATGGCCGAACAACTCGCTTTCGAGCAATGACTCACTGCACGCGGCGCAGTTGACGCGGACAAATGGCCGCTTGGCGCGTGGACTGGCGAAGTGGATTGCCTGCGCAACCAGTTCCTTGCCGGTACCCGATTCGCCCAGCAGCAGCACGGTTGTCCGACTGGGCGCCACCTGATCAATAGCACGGTAAACCTCGCGCATCGTGCTGCAGTTGCCGATGATATTCTCGGGGCGATAGCGATCTTCAAGCTGGTGGCAAAGCCGAAAGTTTTTCGCCTCAAGACGTTGCCGCTGTGATTCTGCATCGCGGTGGGCCTTGACGTTGTTGGCGGTCATGCGTGTGATGATGCTCAGAAGCCGCTCGACCTCCTCCAGTGAGTCAGAGGCATCGAACACTCAATCGACCGACAAGGCCCCGATGACCTCGCGACCCATGACAATCGGAACACAGATAAAACTGATTTCGTCTTTGGTCACCTTGCGTCTTTCGTGAAGCCGGTCGAGGAACAATGGCTCGCGAGAGCCCTTGGGCACCACGGCGGACTTGCCCGTTTCAACGACTCGGCCGGTGACGCCTTCCCCGACACGGTAACGCACGGCACGGCGCTGGCGGTCACCGATGTTGTGCGCCACCTCCATGATCAACTCACGGTTGTCGGGCGAGACGAGCACGATCGTGCCGCGTTTCATGCCCAACTCGCTGTCGAGTATGTCGGGTATCTGGGTAAGAATCTGTCGCTGCGAACCCCTGCCGCCCAGGGCCCGGCTGATGCGGTAAAGCGCTTCGAGCCCACGGGCGTGGCGCTCATCGCGTACGCTCGGTTTATCAAGAACACTTGACGGCGTCACTGTTGTGCCATTTTCCATTGATTGTTTCACAACGAGCGGGCTGATGCCATCTTCGCGTCGGGCGGTCGGCAGGTGCGCCACGCAATCGCATGACCTGGGCCTCCCAAGACCAACGAGATGTTACATATGTATGTGACAAGTTTTGCTAAAACCTGCAATTTTGTCACAACCACACCATCTCCCACACGGCACGTCATACCTGAAAAGCACTTTCTAATACATCATTTGCATCGCGTCTTTCATTATGGCACGTCTTATGCTATTAATGGCGAGATCGGAGTGCGGCACCCGCTGCGGACGAATTCGCGGCGGAGGTCAGCAGACAGTTTACGATCCGGTGCGCGACGCGGCCCACAGGAGTAGACGTGATGAACCGTTGGTTAAACCGATTTTTCCTGGTTACCTGCCTGCTCGTGCTCGTGATGATAGCTGCCGCGGGCGCCGAGGAAGAAGCGTCGTCGCCCACAGAATATGCCACGGTTGACATGGTCACGGAGGCCGCGGGCGCCGAGGAAGAAGCGTCGTCGCCCACAGAATATGCCACGGTTGACATGGTCACGGAGGCCACGGGCGCCGAGGAAGAAGCGCCGTCGCCCGTAGAATATGCCACGGTTGACATGGTCACGGAGGCCATGTTCACCGTCAACAACGTCTGGATGATGGTGGCCACGTTTCTCGTGTTCATCATGCACCTGGGCTTTGCCACGCTGGAAAGTGGGCTGACGCGGGCCAAGAATACGACCAACATCCTGTTCAAGAATACGGCGATCATCTCGATCGGGATCCTTACCTATGCCTTGGTGGGTTTCAACCTGATGTATCCCGGAGACGATTTTGCCGGGAAAATGTTCGGCTTCGCGGGCTGGGGACTGTCACTGCCGGAAGGAGGAGAGGGGGTTGCCTACGCGGACGGTAATTACACCTATTGGACTGACTTTCTCTTTCAGGCAATGTTCGCCGCAACTGGCGCCACGATCGTATCCGGAGCCGTGGCGGAAAGAATCAAGCTCAGCAGCTTCCTGATCTTCGTCACCCTGTTCGTCGGCATTTGCTACCCCATCACCGGCATGTGGAAATGGGGCGCCGGGTGGTTGGACGCAAGAGGTTTTTATGACTTTGCCGGCTCGACACTGGTGCACTCTGTCGGGGGCTGGGGCGCTCTGGCCGGGGCCATTTTGCTTGGACCCCGAATCGGCAAGTATGTGAGAGGTTCAACGCGGCCGATCATGGGGCACAACCTCCCGCTGGCGACGATCGGCGTGTTCCTGCTGTGGCTGGGATGGTTCGGCTTCAATGGCGGATCGGTGCTTTCCGCCGCAGCCGGCGACACGTCCCGCGTGCTGGTCACGACCAACATTGCCGCTGCCGCAGGTGTTGTGGCCGCCATGCTGGTTTCGTGGGCCATCCAAAAAAAACCCGACCTGTCCATGGCCCTAAATGGTGCTTTGGCCGGACTGGTGGGAATCACTGCGCCCGCAGATGTCGTGAGCCCGGGAAGTGCAGCGATCATTGGATTGATAGCGGGCGTCTTGGTGGTGCTTTCCGTCATCTTTTTTGACAAGATCAGGGTGGATGACCCCGTGGGTGCGATCTCGGTCCACCTGACTTGTGGCATCTGGGGCACACTGGCGGTGGGCATATTCAGCACGAACAGTGAGCACACCATCGGTACGCAATTGTTCGGTGTGGTCGCCATCGGCGTGTTCACCTTCGCATTTGCGCTGCTGGTCTTCGGTGTCCTCAAGATGACCATGGGAATTCGTGTCAGCGCGGAGGAGGAATTA
>CAUYYV010000123.1:0-9098 GCA_963577075.1 Phycisphaerae bacterium | reverse complement strand
CTGCAGGTGCAAAAGTGGTCGGACCCGGATTTTAACGCCGGCCGTATCCGTGTGGATGGCTCGCAACTGGCCGCGGCGAACAACGCGTTGATTGGCCCGCTGCGCGCGGCGATCGAGACTTCGATCGAACACGTGCGCCAGTACCAGGCGCATGTCATGCCGACGCCGCCGGCGCCCGTCGTCATTGACGGCGCCGAACTGGGCATGCGGATGACTGCCGTCGACAGTGCGGGGTTGGCCGTACCGGGAGGTGCGGCGGCGCTGTTCTCGACGGTTGTCATGTTGGCTGTGCCGGCACAGGTCGCTGGCGTGCCAGTCGATCGGATCAGTGTCGTCAACCCACCGCCCACGCGGCGAGGCAATGGGCCGGTCGGCGACATCAGCCCGATCGTGCTGGGCGTGTGCGGCATGCTCGGCATCGAAAGGGTGTATCGCATCGGCGGTGCGGCGGCCGTCGCGGCACTGGCCTACGGGACCGAAACGGTCGAACCGGTCGACCTGATTGCCGGTCCCGGCAACGTGTACGTGCAGTTGGCCAAGCAGATCGTCGCCGGTCGTTGCGGTACGGATGGTGGGTTCTACGGCTCGTCCGAGATCGTCACCGTCGCCGATGAGAATGCTGATCCGGCATGTATTGCCGCTGACCTGATCGCTCAGGCCGAGCACGATCCGGGCAAGTGCTTTCTCGTGGCGTGGTCGGCGCGGGTGATCGAGAGGATCGCGGCGCAGATCGACCAACAACTGCCGAACCGCAAGCGGCAAGGCGCGATCGAAGCGGCATTGAAGGACGACTCGTGCGCTATCATTGCGACCGATCGTGTACATGCTGTCGAAGTGACCAACATGATCGCTTGCGAGCACGTCAACCTGGCCGTCGCTGACCCGGATCAGATGCTCGCGCAGATTCGTCACGGAGGCGAGGTGTTCCTCGGCGATCAGTCGCCGGTGGCGGCCGGCGACTACTACGCCGGGCCCAGTCACTGCCTGCCGACCGGCACGACCGCGCGCTTCGCCAGTGGTGTCAGCGTTTACACCTTCCTCAAGCGCACCGGCACCGTTTGTTATCGAGGCGGCATGTCGCCGCCGACGATCGACGCGATCGCGCAACTTGCCGAATCGGAGGGACTCGACGGTCACGCCGCATCCGTCCGCACGCGGAGTTAACGCCGTGTGCGGCTTCGCCATATCACCATCACCAGATGTCGCTCTGCGACCCGCAGCCGCCGAGCATATGGCGAGTCCGGGCTGTGCCCGGGTGCAGCGGCCGGGCGTCGTGCACGGTCCAGATCAGATGGCGAGCAATAAGGATGGGCTGCACTATGTCATTGATATCGCTCGAGTGTTTCAACGACGATCTGGTGTACGTCGAGCGGCTTGGCGATCATCTGCCACGACATTTCGATATTGGCGGTGCCCGCGGTGGCGAACCCGATGGTACCCAGCCCCATGAGCCGTTCACGGATCGAAAAGAGCGTGACCGTGTGTTGCACGTTTTTCAACTGCGTCTCGAAAACATGCACGCGTAGTACGCCCTTGATGCGGATAACCCGCCGATCGGTCAACACGTAGACTCGGCTGAGCCATTCGAGCATCTGCCACACCAGCCGAAACCCGCCCACCGCGATTGCCGCCAGCACGAGATCCGTGCCCGATATGCCCACGGGTATACCGCGGTTGATCAGCACCAGCCCGATCATCATCATCAGCAGCACCCCGGCCAGAAAGCGCAGCGACTCAAACGGGATGTACCACGGGCTGGGCTTGATCAGCAGGACGGTCACCTCGCCGTCTTGCAGCAATTGGTCCGGCAACAGGGCTGCAGCGCGTAGGTGACCAAGGTCGTCGGTGGGCGTGTTGGCCTCCGCCAGCCTCCGGTGCTCAATGTCGTGGATTGCCATGGTACACCATCATAGATTCAATCCGAAGATGCGAAAATCAATCCGCCACCGCCAGCACGTGCGGACGCAACGTCACGATGTCGGGCAGATTGCGGTAATAGTTGTTGAAGTCGAGTCCGTAGCCGACCACGAACTTATCCTCGATGTCAAAACAGACGTAATCCACCGGCAGGTTCATCGTCTGCGGGCGCCGCTTGCGCAGCAGCACGCAGGCTCGCAGCGACGCCGGCTGCCGCTGAGCGATCAGATCGAAAACGGTCGTCATTGTCTGGCCCGAATCGAGGATGTCATCGACGATCAGCACGTGGGCGCCTTCGAGGCTGGTCGGAAGATTGGTCAACTCCACGCCGAGGCGGGCGCCTCGGCTGGTCGTCGCCGTACCCGGGTACGAGCTGATCGACACCATCCGGATCTGCATGCGAAGCGGCAGCTTGCGGATCAGGTCAGCAACGAAAATGATGCTGCCGGTAAGGATGGGCACGAGGGTTATCTCGGCCGGCGACGGATCGCCTAGGTCTGCGGCGATCAGGTCGGCCACCTCGCCGATCCGGCGGCTGATCCGCTCACGGTCGATCAGAACCTCAGCAATATCATCCTGCACGGTGACAGTGTAGCCTGTCGAGTCCGGTCAAGGCCGGTTTGGGCAGGTTTTCCTTGACGGACTCACCCATTGTGGCGACAATTACCGTGCCCGCCCCACAACTGCTGACCCTTGGACACAGCAGGCACCCCACATGCGATCCAGCCCGGCTAATACGGTTTTGCACGGTCTCGCCGATGCCGTCGGTGCGCCGTTGTGGGCGATACTGGTCGCGATCACGTTGGGTGGCTGCGCCGAACCGGAGCGGTCGCCCTACTCTAGGATGTACTCACCGCGTCCGTTTAGGGGGCCTGCCTATCTCAAGGGCACCGTCGGCGGCAAGGCGTACATCCCTCAACGCGATTTGATGCCTGCGATTGTCAGCGGCAACGGTCTGGTGGTCGGCCTCGAGGGGACAGGATCGAACGTCGTGCCGAGTTATCTTCGTGATCGCATGATCCAGCGGATGAAGCAGGGCGGGCTTGGCAGCGTCAGGTACGAGACCCAGCACCTGTCGCCGGCACGTGTGCTGGCCGACATGGACACGGCCGTCGTGGTAGTCGAGGGGCTGATCCCCCCTGGCGCGATTCGCGGCACGCGGTTTGACCTGCTGGTCAGTACGCTGCCACGCACCCAGGTGACCAGCTTGGCCGCAGGCCGGTTGTGGCAGACGGACCTGAGTCCGCAAGGCTCGCGGATCACCAGCTACGAGCGGCCGCAGGCCTTCGGTGCCGGCCCGCTGTACGTCAACCCCTTCGAGGCGACCAGCCCCGAACAGCAGGCATCGAGGCAGGCTGTCATCATCGGCGGTGCCGTCGTCACCGAAGATCGAATGATCGAACTGGTCCTGCGACAGCCCAGCTTTGTCATGGCTCGTACCATTGCCGACCGTATCAACGAGCGATTCGCTATGGTGCCTGCCCGCTACCGCGACGATCCGCTGGCCGACCACAGCGACGTGGCGGTTCCCAAGAACGATGTGAGCGTCGAAATCCACGTTCCCAAGCGGTTCCGGCACGACCCGATGCGCCTGCTGAAGCTAATTATGCACATTTATCTTGAGGGTGGTCCTGATTTTGAGTATGAAAAGGCGCATGAACTGGGCAAATTGCTGCTGGCCCAGCCGAAGTACGCCGGCGATGTCATCCCCGGCTGGGAAGCGCTGGGCAGGACGGCGTTGCCCGTGTTGCGCGACAAGTATTATCGCCATCGCAGGCGTTACCTCAGCCTCGCCGCGCTGGAGGCCGGCGCCAAACTGGGTGATCTGCGGGCGTTCGGCCCGCTGGCGGACTTGGCCGCCGATGGCGACATGGTTGTCCGACTCAGGGTGGCCGACCTGCTGGGCTATCTCGGTAGGCATACACAGACGCCGTTGGTGCTGCGCCGACTACTCGACGATGAGAACCGGCAGGTCAGACTGGCGGCTTACGAATCGTTGGCGAGTCTGGGCCGGTCATTTGTCAAGCGCACCGAGTTTCGCGACGAAAGCGGGCTGAAGTTCATCCTCGACCTGGTGCCTGCCGATAAGCCGATGATCTACATCGGCCACTCACCCGTGCCGCGCATCGCGATTTTCAACCCCATGCTCGGGTTCAAGAATGACAGCCTGATCACCCTTTGGAACGATCGTTTGATGCTGCGCCGTGACGGCGAGCACGAGATGCGCGTGTGGTATCGCAAGCGTGGTACCGCCGGCCCACAACAGCCGCCGCTGATCAAGCCCGCCGTCGCGAACCTGATTTACCTGCTGGCCCATGACCCAACGGTCGAGAATCCGGCGCCGGGCTTCGGATTCGATTTCAGTGGCGTGGCGCATATGCTTTACGAGTTGCAGCAGTCCAAGCACATCCTCGCGCCGCTGGAGTTGCAGGTCAATCCGCTCGCGCAGCAGTTGGCACAATTCCGTGATCAGCATTTGGGCGGTACTCGGCCCGATTTCGGACCTCGCGACGATGCCG
This sequence comes from Phycisphaerae bacterium, assembly GCA_963577075.1. GTDB lineage: Bacteria > Planctomycetota > Phycisphaerae > Phycisphaerales > Phycisphaeraceae > CAUYYV01. The sequence goes on along the minus strand of CAUYYV010000123.1, from coordinate 4,662 downwards.
ACAAGCCAGGGTCTCGGGATGTAACCGACAAAGATTCTCCACCGGTCCGCCCGGACGTCGGCCGTGGCGATGATGAGGCGAAAGACCAGTTGACGCGTTATTAAGTGATGTCATAATACAGGTTTAGAAACCGGGACACCTCGGGATGAGGAAGCAGCCGCCATGGTCTGGTGCCCCCCGGCTGAAGCCGAATAAGAAATTGACCACCGCGCCTAGGATGGGCCGATAACGACAAGGAGGTCAACCTCGTATGCGCCTAGCCAAGCTTACGCTCGCCGGTTTCAAGTCGTTCGCTGATCGGACGGACATCCCCTTCGGTGCGCCCATGACGGGCATCGTTGGGCCCAACGGCTGCGGCAAGTCCAACGTCGTCGACGCGATCAAGTGGGTGTTGGGCGAGTTGTCGGCCAAGAGTCTTCGCGGCGGCGCGATGATGGACATGATCTTCAACGGCGCCGCTACGCGAAAGCCGTCGGGGATGGCCAGCGTCACCCTTACCTTTGACAACCCGATCGAGCACGGCAAACGATCGTTGCCGCTGGATTTTGACACCGTGTCGGTGACCCGCCAACTCTATCGTGACGGTACGAGCGAATACCTGATCAACAAGCAATGCGCCCGACTCCGCGACATCCGCGAACTGTTCATGGACACCGGCATCGGTACGGACGCCTACTCGATCATTGAGCAGGGCCGTGTCGATGTGCTGCTGGAGGCCAACCCGGTCGAGCGACGCGAGATATTCGAGGAGGCGGCCGGTATCTCCCGGTTCAAGGCGCGCAAGAAGGAGACGATCCGCAAGCTCGAACGTACTGAGCAAAACCTTGTTATCTCACGCCAGCGGCTCGATGACACGCAACGCCGGCTGCGTAGCGTCAAGATTCAGGCTACCCGGGCACGCAACCACAAGGAATATTCCCAGCAACTGCACAGCCTGCAGATGCAGTACGTTCTGGCCGAGTATCACCGTCTGTGCACGGAGTTGGGAGATCTGGCCGAGCGCCTCGAGCAAGCCGACGCCGATCGCGCCGTCGCCGCCCGGGCATTGGCCGACCGTGAGAAACAGATAAATGACGCCGAGATAGAACGCCAGTCGATCCTCGGTCAGCAGAAACAGATCGAACATGATCGGCTGACACAGCAGTCGAACCGCGAAAAGGCCGAGCAACGACAGCAGTTTGCCCATGCCAATCTTGAGCAGGTGCGTGGCCAGATTGATCGTGATGCGGACAGGCTCACTGAATTGGCAGATCGATCCAGCCAACTCGACGCTGAACACGCCGAGCGGGATCAGGGCGTCGAACACCTGGCCACCGCGCAGGCCGAAGCGGAGAAGCACCTCGAAGAGGCCCAAGACAGACACCGTCGGTTGCAGCACGAACTAAACGAAAAGCGAAACGCCCTCGAAGACGAGAAGGCCGGCATCATCACCCTCATGCGCCGCAGTGCTCAGATCAACAGCGAGATCGAATCGCTGGGCCTGTTCCAGAGGAATCTGCTCTCGGCCCGTGACAAGCTGGATAAACGCTCACACCAGATTGCCGAAGAGCTTGAGCAGATGCTCACCTCACGTGATGAGGCCGAGAGCAAGCTCGCCGAGGTGACCCGCCTGATCGAGGCCGAGAATTTCAAGCTCGAACAACTCGACAAGCAGGCATCCCAGCTCGGCGGATCGCAGCGGGATTTCGGTGAACGGCTGGCCGAGGCCAAGGAGCGACGCAGCGGCCTCGAGTCGCGCCGCTCCCTGCTGCAGGAGATGCAAGACAAGCAGGAAGGGCTGGCAGACCCGGTCAAGGCCGTGCTGGCACGCAAGGCGGCCGCCGAGGGGTCAAGCGGTGGCACGTTCGCATTTGTCCGCGGCGTGTTGGCGGAAATGATCGACGCCGACGTCGCGCACGCGCGTATCGTCGAAGCAGCGCTAGGCGATTATCAACAAGCGTTGGTCATCGACCGGCTGGTCGATCTGTGCGGCGAGCAGGGTGGCCAGGCGATCGAATCGCTGGCCGGCCGCGTCACGTTCTTGGTGATCAACGATTCGCCGCTGACTCCCCGCGTGGGAAATCAGCCGCCCCAGGGCGCGACGACCGTGATGGACATGGTGCGCTGCGATGAAAGCATCGCGCCGCTGGCCCGCCGGTTGCTTGGCTTTACGATCGTCGTTCCAGATCTCGACGAAGCGAGCCGGCTGCGCCGGCGACTACCCGGAGGTTACCGGTTCGTCACGTCGACCGGGCAGGTGCTCGAACCCGACGGCCGCGTCATCGCCGGGCCGGCGACCGAAGCGAACCGCATCGGCGGATTGATCAGCCGGCGTAGTGAGTTGGCGCAGCTTCGTCAGCAGACTCTTCAACTCGACGATCGCATCGGGGCGTGGCAGCAGACGCTGGCGCAGCTCTCGGATCGGGCGGCCCACATCGAAACGATTGCCGACGAGCTGCGTCAATCCGTTTTCGAGGCCAAGGCGGCCCGGGTCGAGCTTGCCAGTAGGCTCGAATTGCTGGCTGACCAGATCACCCGACTCGAGACGGAACAGCCCGTGCTTAGCGCCGAGACAGAGCAGGTCCACCGCCAACTGCACGACGCCGACGAAAAACGGCAGGACCACGAACAACACGCCAAATCACTCGACGAGGATTCCCAGGCTCGGCAGGATGTGGTCGCGGCTCTCGACGCCCAGATCAATGAACTGGTCGCCCAGGTCGAGTCGGCAAGCGAAACGGTCACTGCGATTCGCGTCGAGTCGGGTAAGCTGGCCGAGCAACTCAACGCTGCCCGTTACCAGGCCCGACAGCTTGAGATCGCCCGGAACGACATCGACCGCCAGCGTCAGTCGCTCGACGAACAGATCGCCCAACACCGGGCCCGCATCGAGCAACTCGAGCAAATGGACTTCGACGCCCGCAGGCAGGTCGAACAGTCGGACGAACGGCTGCGCGAATTGGTGACCCGTGTCGATCTGATTCAGCATCGTCTGCAACGCTGTGACGAGCGGATGAGCCTGTTGCGTGGTGAATTGGCCGATCATCGCCGCGAAGTCGAGTTGGCTGATCAGTTGAGCCACAGTTTGCAGATCGACCGCCGTGAGCTGGAAGTCAAGCTCGACGCCGCGCGCCAGCGTGGCCAGGAGCAGCTCGAGATCGACGTCGCCCAAACCTACGACGAGTTGGCGGACAAACCCGATGACCAGCAGATCGACTGGCAGGCCGTCGAGCAGCAGATCAACGAGCTGCGCGGCAAGCTGCACCGGATAGGATCGGTCAATCTCGACGCGATCGAAGAGCAGGACGAACTTGAGCTGCGCGAGAAAGAGCTTGCCGAGCAACTCGACGATATCGAAAAAGCCCAGCGGGATCTCGAGCAGTTGATCAGGAAGATCAACGATGATTCACGCGCTCGGTTCGAGAAGACGTTCGAGCAGATCCGCGAGAATTTCGCCGGCCAGAACGGGTTGTTCCGCAGGCTGTTCGGCGGCGGCCGGGCCGACCTGTTCCTTCAGGAAGATGAGCAGGGCCGCATCGATGTGCTTGAAAGCGGCATCGAGATCATCGCCAAGCCGCCAGGCAAGGAACCGCGGTCGATCAGCCTGCTGTCCGGTGGCGAGAAGTCGATGACCGCTGTGGCACTGCTGATGAGTGTCTTCCAAGCCAAGCCAAGCCCGTTTTGCGTGCTCGACGAGGTTGATGCAGCGCTCGACGAAGCCAACGTCGAAAGGTTCATGCAAGTTGTTCAGGGCTTTCTCGACGACTCGCATTTTATCATCATCACGCACCACAAGCGCACGATGCAGGCCTGCGACCTGTTGTATGGGATCACGATGCAGGAACGCGGCGTGTCGAAGCGTGTGACAGTGCAGTTTGAGCATGTCGGCGCCGACGGGAAGATCAACGCCGAAGCAATCGAAGCCCAAGACCGCCGCGATCGTTTGGCCCAAGTCGCGCCGCCGCAAGACGAAGGTGACCGGCCCGACACCATCCCCCTGCGCCCTGCGCTAGCCGCGCTGGCGAGAGAAAAGCAGCCTGTTGAAGTGCAGACCGGGTAATGCCCTTGTCGCTGTCATTGCCCAGGGATGCTGCCGGCCACACCGGTCCACGGGCAGGACGCGGCGGTGTAGAGTTTCTCGTCGATGCCGACCGCGCACCGTACACTCGTTTACGCACCTGGCAAATTGAGCTTCTCCAAGTCCGCGACTAACGCCCGGCAGGGGGTTTCCGCGCAGGCACCAAGCAATGATGCGGTAAATGCCGAACTTTCCCCCGATCTCCGTGGCGCTGCGCCTGCATGCCCGCCGCCGCGGCGTTCGTACGTATGGGCCTGAATGCCACTATAATGGTCCTATGGACCCATATAACATTCGCGTGGCATTCATAGGGTGCGGCGGCTTTGCCGGCAGGCACGGCAGGCACATGTCAGAGATTTCGGAGGTGAGGGTCGTCGGCTTGTGCGACGTGAGCGAGGTGTCGTTGGCCAGTTTCTGCGACCGGGTCGGCGGGCTTGACGACGTGCCGCGGTACGACGATCACCAGAAGTTGCTCGACCAGGTCCGGCCCGACGCGGTGGTGATTTGCACGCCTCACACGCTGCACTGCCAGCACATCGTGTCCAGCCTCGAAGCAGGCGCCCACGTGTTGTGTCAGAAGCCGATGGTCTGCACACGCGCCGACG
>CAUYYV010000122.1:0-9341 GCA_963577075.1 Phycisphaerae bacterium | reverse complement strand
GATCCATCTGTCACACCGGTTGATGGAGCGGCACATGATGGTGAGGCAGCGCAATCAAATCAAGGGCCTTCGACCTGATGCAAAAAGTCAGGTCACCGTTGAATACAAGGGCAACAAGCCGATTCGGATTCACACGGTGGTCCTGTCCACCCAGCACACGCCCGATTGGAACGGGCCCAAGCGTCAGGCAACTCTCAAGCGGCAGGTGATAAAACACATCATCGAGCCGTGCATGTCCAAGAAACTCGTCGCAGGCGCTAAGCCGATCATCCACGTCAACCCGACAGGCCAGTTCGAGATCGGCGGTCCGCACGGTGACACGGGCCTGACCGGTCGCAAGATCATTGTCGATACCTACGGCGGCCGCGGCCGCCACGGCGGTGGCGCCTTTTCCGGCAAGGATCCGAGCAAAGTGGATCGGTCGGCCAGCTACATGGCGCGCTACGTGGCCAAGAACATCGTCGCCGCCGGTCTGGCCGACATTTGCGAGATCCAGTTGGCCTACGCGATCGGCGTGGCCGAGCCCTTGTCCGTGCTGGTGGACACGCAGGGCACGTCGAAAATTGATGAAAAGAAAATCGAACAGTTGGTTCGAAAGGTATTTCCATTGACTCCGCGTGGTATCATCGAGCACCTCCGCCTGCGCCGGCCGATTTACGAGCAAACGGCCCGGCACGGGCATTTCGGCCGGCCCGGATTTACCTGGGAGCGGACCGATCAGGCCCGCAAACTGGCTCGGGCAGCCCAAAAATAGGCTGCCACCGGATGGGGCAGCCGCTTCCAGCCAGCTACGATGTGTCACGGCGGTGTCGATCCGGCCGCAAACTCAAGCATCAGCATGCAGATTAAAAAGGGCATTAACGTCTCACCTGGCGTGGCGATTGGCCGAGCAGTTGTCATCGACGCCGAGGATGTCCGTGTGCCCCGTCGCACCGTTGCCGAGGCGTGTGTGCCCGCCGAGCGTGAGCGATTGCGACAAGCGATCGAGGCGAGCATCCACGACATCGAGCAGTTGCACACCCAGGCGGAAGCGACGCTCGGCGCTGATCTGGCTCGCATCTTCGACTTTCACAGCGGCATGCTTCGCGACAAGCACCTGATCGGGCAGATCGAGGGCCTTATCGACAGCGAGCGTGTCACGGCCGAGTACGCCGTCTATTTCGTCATGCGTCATCAGGCGGAGATGCTCACCCAACTCACCAACAATCTTTATCGCGAACGCGTTCACGACGTGTGGGACCTGGAACGACGGCTGTTGGGACACTTGATCGGTAGCACACGCGCCGAATTAAGCACACTTAAGCACGAGGCGATCGTCGTCGCCCACGACCTGACGCCAAGCCAGACGGCCAGCCTTGACAAGACATACATCAAGGGGATCGCCACCGATGTCGGCGGCCCCACCAGTCACACCGCCATACTGGCCCACGCGCTGGGTATCCCGGCCATCGTTGGGCTCGAAGACGTCACGATGGCCGTTGGATCAGGTGACACCGTCATCATTGACGGCAATCACGGTGAAGTCATCATCGCCCCGGATGCTGCTCAATTGATGAAGTACCGTGCCTACGAGCAACGCATCGCTGATCTGGAGATCAGTCTCGACGAAATGGCGCGATTACCGGCGGTCACCCGAGACGGTACGGAAATCGAGATCCAGGCCAATATCGAGTTTCCCGGAGAGGTCCGTGCCGCGATCGAAAAAGGCGCCACCGGCGTCGGCCTGTACCGCACCGAGTTTCTCTACCTGGCCAGCGACAGTGAGCCGACCGAGCAGCAGCATTTTGAGGCGTACATGGAGGCGATCGGCATCCTCGAGGGCCGGACCATGACGATTCGTACGCTTGATCTCGGTGCCGACAAGGTCGCCTCGCCGCGTGACATGTTCAGCCACACCGAGCCCAACCCGGTTCTTGGATGTCGATCGATCCGTCTTTGTCTTCAGAATCTTCCCCTGTTCAAGACGCAGTTACGCGCGATTATGCGCGCTTCGGTCGCGGGCCCGGTGCGTATCATGTTCCCACTGATCACCAGCGTGATGGAACTGCGTCAGGCCAGGATGATTCTCAATGACGTGATGGAAGACCTTGACGATGAGGGCATCGTGTACGCGGATAACATCCCCGTTGGTATCATGGTGGAGGTGCCGTCCGCGGCACTACAAATCAAGACATTTGCGCCGGAGGTGGATTTTTTCAGCATCGGCACCAATGACCTGATCCAGTACACCTTGGCTGTCGATCGCGGCAACGAGCACATCGCCAGCCTGTACTCGGCGGCACATCCGGCCGTCATTAGGTTGATCCGTGAAGTCATTCAGGAGGCCAAGCGAACGCAAAAGGCGGTGAGCCTGTGCGGGGAAATGGCCTGTGAGCCCGAGTACATCATGCTGCTGCTGGGTCTGGGCCTGACCCGCCTGTCCGTCACGCCGCCAGCGATCCCCGAAGTGAAAAAAATGATCCGATCGGTCAACATCAAGCAATGCCACCGGATTGCGCGGCGGGTGGCAAGTTTTGATTCCGATCGTGAAGTGTTCAACTTTATTCGTGATGAGGCGCGCAAGGCAGCGCCCGAAGTGCTCGACGACCTTACCATCAATTATTGAGACACCATGGTCAAATGTGAAATGATGATTAACGTGGTTCCCGGCGAGGAGTGTCGCATCGCCATCGTCGAGAACCGGCGCCTCGAAGAGATCTACCAGGAACGCGCCAGCAGCGAATCGCACGTCGGCAACATCTACAAAGGCAAGGTTGTCAATGTTGAGCCGTCGATACAGGCGGCGTTCATCGACTTCGGGCTTGAGCGCAACGGGTTTCTGCACATCACCGATCTGCATCCGATGCATTTCCCCGGCACATCGCGCGAGGACAGCGAGCGCGTGGGTCGCAAGACGCCGCGCCGCGACCGCCCGCCCATCCAGAACTGCCTGCGCCGAGGCCAGGAAATCCTCGTGCAGATCCTCAAAGAAGGCATCGGTACGAAGGGTCCGACCGTGACCAGCTACCTGTCGATTCCCGGCCGTTACCTGGTCATGATGCCTCACATGGAGCGATTGGGCGTATCGCGCAAGGTCGAGGATGACGACGCGCGGCGAGAGACGCGCAAGTTGCTCGACGCGCTCGAACCGCCCGAAGGGTTTGGGTTTATCGTGCGTACGGCCGGCGTGGGGCGAACCAAGGCTGAACTGAAGCGGGACCTGGCCTACCTCGTGCGGCTGTGGGGTGCGATCGAGAAACGGCGCAAGGAGACGGGCGACGTAGCCGAGTTGTACGCCGAGTCCGATCTGGTCATCCGCACGATACGAGATGTTTTTAGCCCCGACATCGAGCGCATTATCGTTGATGACCCCATCGCCGCCCAGCGGGCACGGGATTTTTTGAGCATCGCCAGTCCCAGGTCATCCTCGAAGGTCATGGTCTATCGGGAACCAATGCCGATATTCCGGCGATTTGGCGTCGAGGAGCAGATCGAGAATATCAATCTTCGCACCGTCGAGTTGCCCTCGGGCGGGTCGCTGGTCATCGACAGTACCGAGGCGGTCGTGGCCATTGACGTCAACAGCGGCAAGATGCGCAACAACGCAGACGCCGAGACGACCGCGTACAAGACCAACATCGAGGCCACCGACGAGATATGTCGCCAACTTCGACTTCGCGATCTGGGCGGTGTGATCATCAACGATCTGATCGATATGGTCGAGGCCAAGCACCGCCGCGCCGTCGAGCAGCGGTTCCGCGAGAACCTGCGCCGCGACCGGGCGCGTACGCGTGTCGCAGGCATCAGTCCGTTCGGCATTCTCGAAATGACGCGGCAGCGTATGAGGCCGTCGCTCAGTCGCTCCATCTATGCCGACTGCAGCCATTGCCAGGGTGCCGGCGTGGTCAAGAGCAGCGAGTCGGTCGTGCTCGAAGTGATGCGTCGCTTGGCGACCGTGCTGCACCAGTCTCGCGTTGCGCGGGTCGAGTTGACGATCAGCCCGGACGTCGCGTTCCAATTGCTCAACCGCAAGCGGGGCGACATGGTCGCGCTCGAGCGCCAGCATGGCAAGACGGTGATGGTGCGCGTCAATTCGATCGGACCGATTGATTACATGAACTTGGCGGCGTTCGATGAGCGAGACAGTGCGGTGGATGCCGAAAAGCTGGCCATGAGCGGCGCCCCCCAACTCGAGGCCGTCGAAATCGTTGATCCTGACGAGTTGTTTGATGGCGACGGGCAATCAGAGGCGGCCCGCGACGGGGCCACGCCCGCTGCCGCCGCCGTGACCACCGAATCAGCGACTGAACCCCAAACGACTCGCACCAAGCGTCGTCGCCGTCGTGGTGGGCGGGGGCGGTCGAAAAATGTTGTCAAGGGCGGCGAAGTTGTCAAGGGCAGCGAAGTTGTCAAGGGCAGCGAAGTTGTCAAGGGCAGCGAAGTTGTCAAGGGCGGCGAAGTTGTCAAGAGCGGCGAAGTTGTCAAGAGCGGCGAAAATGCCACAGAAACAGATCACGCGGATCAGGACAAGCAGAAAATATCGGCTACAGGGCAAGCTAAGCGAAAGAAACGATCAACAAAGACGATCCGCGCCACGGCATCAAAGCAAGAGGGCAAACTTGATGACGGCACCGTCAGCCGAGGCTACTCGAATACCACGTCATCGATCAAGGGCAATTCGTGAGTCATTCGGATGCTCCAAACCCGCGCCGGCTGATCGTGTTAGGCTCGACCGGCAGCATCGGGGTCAACACGCTTGACGTCGTGCGACACCTGAATGAATCGGGGGCGGCGTGCATCAAGGTCGCAGCGCTGGCCGCCGGTCGCAGCGTCGATCTGTTGATCGAGCAGGCGCGGTGGTTCGAGGTCGAGGCGGTGGCAATCGCTGACGAGTCGTGCCTCGACCTGCTTCGCCGGGCTTTGCCCGGAGTACAGATCTTTGCCGGTGCCGACGCATCTCGCTTGTTAATTGAGGCGGTCTCGGCGACCGATGTGTGTGCCGCCATCGTTGGCAGCGCCGGGTTGCCCGCCACGATTGCCGCCGTCGAGCGGGGCATGACCATCAGCCTTGCCAACAAGGAAACGCTCGTCGCCGCGGGTGCTTTGGTCAGCCCTTTGGTCCGCGGTCACGGGGCCACGCTCATCCCGGTCGACTCAGAGCACTCGGCCATCTTCCAGTGCCTGCACGGCGAGCCCCGCCGCTCGGTGCGACGCATCGTGTTGACCGCCTCGGGCGGGCCGTTTCGCACCGCCGACAAACAAGAGATGGACGTCGCCACCGTCGAGCAGGCGCTCAACCATCCGACGTGGGACATGGGGCCCAAGATCACCATCGACTCGGCGACCATGATGAACAAGGCTCTCGAGATCATCGAGGCGCACTGGCTGTTTGACCTTCCCGGCAAAAAGATCGCGGTGATCGTTCATCCGCAATCGGTGATGCATAGCTTTGTGGAGTTTGAGGATCATTCGATTCTGGGGCAACTCGGTCCGCCGGACATGAGGACGCCGATCCAATACGCTCTGACTTATCCGGACCGTCCGCCTGGTTGCAGCGAGGCCCTTGATTGGTCGAAGTTACGTCAGTTGGACTTCGAGCCGCCGGATTTTGACAAGTTTCCGGCCATCGAACTGGCCTACAAGGTGATTGACGCCGGCGGCACGGCTGGGGCCGTGTTCAACGCCGCCAACGAGGCGGCCGTTGCCGCATTCCTCGAACGGAGGATCCGCTTCGGGCGTATTGTTGAACTGGTGGCCGAGGCCTTGGTCGCCATCGAGTCCGAGCCATCCGAATGCCTCGAGGTCGTCCTGGAAGCCGATCGCCGGACGAGACAGTTCGTTACCGACCGCATCGCCCTGCCGGTGTAGGCGGGCTGGAAAGGGGTTTATGTTCGAGGAACTGATCAGTAACGCCTGGGGGTTCATCGCGCTGGTGATCGGGTTTAGCTTTGTCGTGTTTGTCCATGAACTGGGCCATTTTATCGTTGCCAAATGGGTTGGCATCAAGGTCACACAGTTTGCCATCGGGTTTGGCCACGCCATCGTCAGCTACCGCAAGGGGATGGGGCTGCATATTGGTTCAACCGAGCCTGCCTATCAACGACAACTGCTCGAGCATCTCAGGGACAACGCCGCGCAGCCCGGCCATGACAGTGGCGATGACCGTCAAGCAGATCAGGATGGGCAGCCGACCCAATATCCCGCCGCCATGGTCGCCCAGGCCAGCGAGCAAATGGGTCTTGGCGAAACGGAGTATCGCTTCAACTGGATCCCGTTCGGCGGGTACGTCAAGATGCTCGGCCAGGAAGACCTCGATCCGTCGGTCGCCAGCGATGATCCACGCGCATTTAGCAACAAGCCTATCTGGGCGCGATCCTGCGTCATCAGCGCCGGCGTGGTCATGAACATAATCTTCGCCGTCGTGTTTTTCATTTTTTGCTTTCTGCACGGCGTGGAATTCCCACCGTCGGTGGTCGGCGGCGTGTCTCCGACCGGCCCGGCGGCCAACACCTATGCCGTGGGGCACGAGAACGATCCAGCCTACTACGGTATCCAGACTGGTGACATGGTGACGGCGATCAATGGCCAGCCCGTCAGCGAGTTTATGGAGATCGCGGTTGGGACGGCACTGGCGGCCCGTGGCGCGACGCTCGAGATCAGAGTCGATCGCGACGGTGAGCCTGGGCCATTGGAGTTTCGCATTACGCCGCGCGCAGATCGTGTCACACGGTTGCTTTCGATCGGCTTGTTTCCGCCGTTGACCAATCAGATAGCGAAGTTCGAAAAATTGCCAACAGAGGGTCCCGTCGCGGATCTGCTCGAACAGGGAGTGAGGCCCGAAATGGTCGTTGCGGCGGTCGCCGATCGGCCAGTGACGACTTACGGACAATACTATCGCGAGCTATGCCGCCGCCGTGGTCTGGCAACGCCGGTGACCTTCATTGACGACAAGACCGGCTATTCGGTCACGGTTGAAATGACCGCCAGGGCACAGCTTTTTGAAGACGGCAACGACCCGGCCAATCTTCTTGGGTTCGTGCCCGCTGTCAAGATCGTCGGTGTCACAAAGGATTCAGCGGCTGAGCGCGCGGGCATGAAGGCTGGCGATTACCTCAACCAGGTCGGCAGTACCAGTTGGCCATCACTGGATCAGGTGTATCAAATCATCGGCAGCGCCGAGAATACCAAGCTGGAATTGGCGGTCTTGCGTGACGGCGAACTGGTGCGGTTGCCCGCCACGGCTCCTGGGCGCGACAACAAGCTCGGTTTCCTGCCCGGCATGGTGCATGAAGAGGCAATCGTTGCGCGGACGCTTCCCGGCTCACCCGCTGGCATGCTGAATCTACCTTCCGGTTCTCGCATCATCAGTGTCAATGGCACGCGGGTTGGCGACTGGTCCGAGACGCAACGCGAGTTGCAACTGGCAGCAGAGGTAAACGAAGTGTCCTCGATCTTGATTGGCTACGAGTTGGCCATCTCGGGTCGACCCGTTCAGGAAAGTCCCGTTACGCTCGACGAAGCGTGGCGTCGGCAGCTGGCGCAGGCGCGCTGGACGCCGGCGTTTTCGCCGATCAATTTTGCCGACAAGCGGCACATGGTCAAGGCCGACACGCCGATTGCGGCGGCTTCCATTGGCATCGACAAGACGCATCAGTTCATGCTGCAGACCTACGTTACGCTGGTTCGCTTGTTTGAGCGCACCGTGCCGGTCAAGGAGTTGCGCGGGCCGATCGGCATTGCCCACATCGGCACGAAAGTTGCGCAGCGTGGCTGGGCATACCTGATGTTCTTCCTTGGGTTGATCAGCGTGAACTTGGCGGTCATCAACTTCCTGCCCATCCCCATCGTCGATGGGGGCCATATCGTGTTCCTGATCATCGAGAAACTCAAGGGCTCGCCGGTGAGCCCGCAACTGCAGACGGCCGCATTCTTCGTCGGGCTGGCCATGATCGGCAGCATCTTGGCCGTCACGTTGTTCTACGACACGGCGCGTCTGTTCGGCGCCGGCTGATCCATGGGCGGCGTGGAGGCTCGCAGAGGCGCCCACGGGCGTATACTCCGGATACGCCGTCAAACGTATTGCCGCGTGACGCGATCTGCATATCTTTCTATACTATTTGCTTGCCGATTTCGATCAGAAGGGTTCAACCGCGTGCGAAACCTGATTCCACTTTTCACCATCGCTATGGGTGTGGCGCTGGTGATTGCGTTGTTGACATATCCGGGCGATTTAACGGCTGCCGCGTATGCTCAAGGCCAGGCAGCGGCCGGTGACAAGCCCGCGGCGCCCAATGCAGCGCCAGCACAACCTTCCACCAGGATCGAGCCGTTCGGTGGTGAGCTTGCTTATCGGCCGGGCGCCGCCACACAGGGCGTCACGATAGGATCCACCGACAAAGACTCGCTTTTCAAGATGAAGGTTGACCTGCCTGACCATGGCTACCCCGCGATCAAGCGGATCACCCTGACGGATTACAAGGTTCAGCCCCGCGGCAACGACCATTACGTCGTGCAGAGCATCGCCGAGCAAAAGCATTTTGTTGATGGCGTCGAGAAGCCCAAGTATGCCATCTACCCCCTGACCCCGTGGGCCGTGACGATCAACGAGAAGACAATCGACCTGTTCGGCGCTGTCTGGAACCTCAAACAACAAACGGCCGGTTCCGATAGCCGCCAATCGGTGACGTACGGGCTCGATATCGTAGAAAAGACCGGGGACGAATATGACAGGGTTGTGCTCAAGATCGAGCGCGAGTTTCAGCTTGACGCCGGTAGTTATGACCTGATCGTCAACCAGAGATTCATCAATTACAGCGACCGCGAGTTGAGCATCGTCTGGGAAACGCTTGTGCAGGGCGATGCTCCGTTCGAGAAGTCTGCTTATGCTCGCGATGAGCGGTTTCTGATCTTCGGGTATTTCAACCCGCAATATGATATGGATCGGCGCTACGTGTCCGCTGCCGACGCCATTTGGAGTCGCGCGGACGTACTTGATGCGACACGCAAGAGCGGCAGGCCCGTATGGCCGAATGCCGAACTGCAGAACGATGCCGAGTTGGTCTGGTTCTCCGTGGTCAATCGTTATTTTGGCGCCGCCATTCACCCGGTGGTGGAGATGGACGATCAGCAGGGGGTGACGTTTACGGCGTTGCACAACTATTACAAACTGGTCACTGTGCCGATCATCCTCGGCGAGAAGGGTGGCGATCAATACTCCGACGGGCGGAAAATGGTATTGGCGCTCAAGAGTCGACCGTTCACGCTTGCCCTGAATCAAGCCAAGGCGCTGAACCTTAGCCTTTTCGCCGGGCCGCGCAGCAGCGGGCTTTTTGCCACCGAGCCATATAAATCGATGGGTTTCG
>CAUYYV010000121.1:0-9380 GCA_963577075.1 Phycisphaerae bacterium | reverse complement strand
GATCGTCGACGCCGGCAATAATTACGCTCTACGCGCCGACGCCAGGTTGTTGAAAAAGCAGAAGCCGGTCCGGCCACGGCTCAGGCGCCGGTCCGGTGAGGATGCCGCGACGTTTTCCCGCCGCCGCGCCGAGGCCGTCAAGAGCTATCGCCAGGCCACCACCGAATACCGCGAGCGTCGTGAAGCGATCAAGAAACTGGTTGTCGATTTCGCGCAGCCGATGCCCGCCCGGTTGTGGGCGATCTTTGAGGTCAACCCCGCAAGCAAGCAGCTTGTGATCAATGGGACTGCGGCCGGTGAGTGGTCGATCAGCATGGCGCAGTTTCAAAAGTTGTGCCATGCGGCGGGAGGTTTGTGGCGTTCGCTACCGTCTGGGTCGCAGTCTAAGAGGATTCAGTGGATGGAGGCGCTCATCAGCCGTGATGCTCACAGCTACACGCTGCGCGCCGTGGCGCACACGCTGCGATCCTGGAGCCTGCTCGATCTGGACACGACGCATCCCAAAACCCTTGACCTGTTGGTGTCGCTGCTGAGGAATCTGCTTGCCGTGCATGACGCCGATACCCGCCTGATTGTCGCAAGCGGCCTGGCGGCCTCCTCGCGGCCGACACCGGTCAGCGAGAGCCTGCTCGCCCTCGCCCTGCGTGACTCCGACCCGCGGGTGCAACTCGCCGCGCTCGGCGGTGTGTTGCGCTCCAGCACTAACGATCCGTTGCGTACGCGAAGGATGATTGACGAGGCCAACCGGTTCCTCGAGGGCCACGTCGGGATCGACCCCGCACACCTGCTGGGCAAGCTGTTGACCACGGCTCAGCAACGGCCGGACCTGGCCGAGATCCTGGTCAGCCAGATTCGCCTCGGCCGGCTCGAGGGCGATCAACTGGACCGGGCCATCGTCCTGGTCGTTGCCAAGGCGTTGCATGACCGGGTCGCCGCCGGTTGGCTGGACCGTCAATTGCTCGGATCGGTCAGCCGGGCCCAGGTCAAGCGTACACTGCTTGTGCTCGAGGCGGCCGAGTCGGGCCAGTCCGTGGTCAAGCCGGCCGTGCACCGCATGCTCGACGCGTGGCTGGGCTCTGCCCGGGTGACGCACTCGGCAGACGCCGTTCCGCAAGTCGCGCTCGACGGATTAATCGCCCTTGATTCATCCAGCCACAGCATGTTCCGCGTATTGCAGAGCGGGGACGCCGAGACGCGTGGCCTGGCGTGGCGGGTCTTGGGCCGATTCGAGTTGCCCGGCGGCAATTCAACTGCCCGAGGTGGGCGTCGGCCGCCGCCGACTGGTTCGGTATCGCCGGGCGATGATCCATACAACGCGCTGGTGAGGGCGGCCATGTCGATGGACCCGACGCCGCCGCAGGCCGTTGCATTTCTTGCACGTCAGCCCGACGAGCAGCGATCCACCGACGGTTTGGCCGCCCTGGTGGCGCAGGGCACCGATGCGGCGGCCGCGGCCGCGGCCCGCTTCCTGTTTGGATTCGACCTGCCGTTGGCCCAGGCGCTGCGAAAGTTGCCCGCCGAGCAGCGGGCCCGGTTCGGCGACGTGATGTACCAGGCACGGCGCGTCAATCCGCCGCTCGTGACACCGTTGCTGGGCGTTGACTCGAAGAACGTGCTCATCGTCGAGTGGTTCGGCAAGCAAGTCGCCGTCGGCATGCTGCCCGAATCACATCTTTGGGCCGAGCCGTTCGGCCGTGATTCGCAATTGCTCGATGTGGTCATCTCGAAGGACAAGAATCTGTCACTGGCGGCCGTCGCGGCCCTGGTGGCCCAGGCCGGCGGTTCGGAGGGTCGAGTCGAGGCGATCCATGACTCGCTGACCGACGGCGGCAACGCGACACGCGCCATGTTGACGCCTGCCTGGAATGAGCAGCGGCGCAATATCTTCCTCGATCGGATCAAGAGCGCCGCCGGCACCCATCATCTGCTGCTTCGCGTCTATACCGCCGAGCCGCCACGGCGGCCCGGCGATAGGCAACCCGGCGATAGGCAACTGGCCCCGCCGCGCCGAGTGGACAAGACCTACGATCTGGGCCAAGTCGATCTTCAGGTCGGGGATGATTCGGTCAGCCTCGGCACCACGGCGGTCAGCCTCAGTGTGCCCGCTGAGTACTTGGCCGTCCGGTTCGACAATCCCTCCGAATTGAAGGATCTGGCCAGCCGGGAGATCGGCGCACTGCCGCTGGAGAAGATCCGCAGGCCGGGGTGGATTGATCTCGAGCCGCAACAGCATGGCGACTGGCGTGGCAGCGCGGTGTTGTCCGACGGAAGGGGGATCGAACTGGTGCTCCGGCCCGTCACCGACGGCACGTGATCCGCCCACCCTCGTCTTCGCAGCGTGTCGGCCGGGTATCGCAGCCCGTGGAACGACGGATGCTTCCCGGTGCGGTGGGAGGCCCAAGGAGCCGATGCATGCAGGGTGATTGTCTAAACGCGGTGGATGCCGAACCTGTCGCGTGGCAAGTTGAGCCGACTAATCGTTGAATTGAGCACGCATTGCAGTCAGCAGCGATTCAAAAACCGTATCGGCATCGGGCGTCGCGTCGATCACGAGGTGCCGGCCCGGATCGCTTTTGGCCTGGTCGAGAAAACCCTGTCGGACCCGGCGTTGGAACTCGTTGCCTCTAACCTCGATGCGATCGGAAAACAGGCTCGGCTGCTCGACGTCGACGAATCGGCTGCGTTTGGCTTTGCCGGTCAGTCGTTCGGCGGCGGTCGCTTCATCAACATCGAATATCACGACCAGTCTCGGCCAGCAGTCGCCCAACGCGACGGTTCCCACGCTCTTGATCTGCTCGATCGTCAGGCCGCCGGCCGCGCCCTGGTAGGCGAGCGTCGAACTGATGAAGCGATCGATGAGCACGAGCTGTTGCTGCGCGAGCGCGGGGCGGATGCACTGCGCCATGAGCTGGGCGCGGCTGGCCATGAACAGCAGCATCTCGCAGGTCAGGTCCAGCGGCTCGTCGTTTTCCGGTCGCAGCAGGATGCGTCGGATCTGCTCGCCGACCTCCGTGCCGCCCGGGTCGCGCAGGCGACAGACTTCGAGGCCCTCGTGCTGTGCGTAGTCGGCAAATCGGTTTAACTGCGTGGTCTTGCCGCTGCCGTCGAGTCCGTCGAAGACGATGAATTGGCCTGGCAGCCGGTGGAGCCAGGATGTTTCGCCGGTGGGCATGGCCGCTAAGAATAACCACGCAGCAGAAAAACAGAAATGTTCAGCGCCCTGCCCTGAAGGTTGCGGCTAAACAGTCCTGCCGTATCTCTCGCTCTTCCCCTTGCTACCATGTCGGGGATGGCTCGTGACCGATATCTCGAACCGTATCGTCAATCGGTGTCGCGGCACGGCTCGACGTTTCACGCGACGCTCTGGGCCAACGAGGCGGCGCAGAAGAAACGCTTCGAGGTCTTTGCGCAGATGTGCGCCCTATCGGGCAAGCGAATCATGGACGCCGGGTGCAGTCGGGGCGATTTTGTCCGGTACCTGGTCGAAACCGGGGTGGAGTTCGCCGAGTATGTCGGCGTCGACGGTGTGGAACAGGTGATCGATTTCGCATCGTCGCAGCGGTTGGCGCGATGCCGATTTATTGCCGGTGACTTCCTGACCGATCCGGCGCTGCTTGCCACCGGTGAACCCCACGTGGTCTGCATCTCCGGGGCGCTCAACACGATGACGGACAAACAGGTGGCGGCGGCGCTGGAGGCGGCCTGGTCGGCCGCGGGACAGACGTTGCTGTTCAACTTCCTGCCCGATCTGGCCGGACCCCTGGCGTCTCACCAGACCGGCCCCGCGCGCCGGCTCGATACGCTGCGCCTGATCCGATGGGCTACGGGGAAAACCGGGCATGTCGGTTACCGGCAGGATTATTTCAACCACGGCCACGACGCCACCATCATGATGCACAAGCGATAGCGGCGAGAAGCCGCATCGGGGCTGACCGGCGCGATCGCTGCTTACGGCGTCTCGCCCCTCGCCCCAACCCTGTCCCTGGAAGGGATGGGGGTTTAGAACAGCGTGTAGATGAACGGCGCCGCCGCGCCGCCGCCGAAGATCACCAGCAGGCTCACCAACAGCAGCACGACGATGATCGGCGTCAGCCACCACTTCTTGTTGTGGATCAGGAAGTCGCCGAACTCGCCAATCAGCCCGGGAGACTTCTCCTTGGCCGCTTGCTCGAATGCGCTGGTGTCTGATTGCTCGGTGCTTTGCTTGTTCTGTTCAGCCATGAGATCACCTCACTAAAACTGTTTGAAATACCGCTTCATGTCTGATGGCGGGTCGCGCTCGATCCAGTAAGTCGTGGCCGACGGGTCCATTTTGCGCTGCATCGGGTCGTGACCGACCAGCCGCATCAACAGGGCGATGGGCGTCAGCACGAGGTAATACACGATTGCCATGATAACGTTCGTCATGGTCCAGCCGATCGGCTCCGCGGCCGACATCCACCCGATGTAGATCATCCTGGCCGGCGCCGGTGCGATCCAGACCAGCACGGCCATGGTGGCGCCGATGCCCCAGGTGACGATCGCCACCGTCATCGGCGGCGCGCCGGTCAACGCGAACCCGCCGATCAGGCCAAATGCCAGCGGCATCAGCAACCCCAGGAGCTGGCGGGTGCGCGGCGAGTTGTCGTTGAAGATCAGGCTCACCCCCACCGCGCACGTGAGCACGCACGCGATTACCACCAGCGGTTGCGGCTTGAACGCCATCGCACCGATCAAGGCGAAAAACAGCAGGAAGATAAAGCCGAAAATGGCCAGGTCACGCCGCGTCGGGTTGGTGTTGATCTCGATCATGATTGCTTGAGCGTTTAGTCCAGTTGGAACTGCGCCAGGTAGTCGTCGATTTCGTGCTCTTTGGCGTCGGGTTGATCCGTCTTGAGCAGCACGAAGTTTTCCACCACCAGTACGTCCATGTTCGTCGCCATGAAGCATCGGTAGGCGTGCGGCGGCGAGCAGACGATCGGCTCGCCACGCACGTTGAAGCTCGTGTTGATAATCACCGGACAGCCGGTTTTCTGCTTGAACATCTTCATGAGCTTGTAGTACCGCCCGTGGCGTTGCGGGTCGACGGTCTGCACCCGCGCCGAATAATCCACGTGCGTGATCGCGGGGACCTGCGATCGGCAGGCCTTCAGTTTGTCCAGCCCCTTTAGGTGCTTGTCTTGGCCATTGGTCGCCAGCCTCTTGTCTTTGCTGACCGGGGCGACGAGCAGCATGTAAGGGCTGTCCTCGTTCGGCTTCATCTCGAAGTATTCGTGTACGTTTTCGCGTAGCACGCAGGGCGCAAACGGCCTGAATGATTCGCGGAACTTGATCTTGAGATTCATCACCGACTGCATCTGCCGGCTGCGTGCGTCGCCGATGATGCTGCGCCCGCCCAAGGCGCGCGGGCCGAACTCCATCCGCCCGTGCATCCAGCCAACGACCTGTTCGTCGGCCATCCGGTCGGCGACGAACAGGCACAACTCGTCCTCGTCGTCGAAATGCCGATATTCGGCGCCGACCTTGTCGAAAAACGTCCTTATCTCGTCATCGCCGAATCGGGGCCCGAGCAGCGACCCGAACTGGCTGTCGGCCCCCTCGTTGTTTCGGGGTTGATCGAGCAGTTGGTGCCAGATGAAAAGCGCCACGCCCAACGCGCCGCCGGCGTCGCCCGCGGCCGGCTGGATCCAGACCCGTTCGAATGGGCTTTCGCGCAGGATGCGGCCGTTGCCGACGCAGTTGAGCGCCACGCCACCGGCCAGGCAGAGATTTTTCATTCCCGTCTGCTCGTGCACGTGATGCGCCGAGCGGAGCATCTGCTCTTCGGTCACCTGCTGAATGGACGCGGCGATATCCATCTCACGCTGCGTGATTGGCGCTTCAGCCTTGCGCGGCGGGCCGCCGAACAGGCCGTCCATCTTCGGGCCCGTCATGGTCAGGCCCTGGCAGTAATTGAAATAATCCATGTTCATCCGGATCGAGCCGTCCGGCTTCAGGTCGACCAGCTTCTCCATGATCAAATCGGCGTATTTCGGCTCGCCATACGGCGCCAGGCCCATGAGCTTGTACTCGCCGCTGTTGACGCGGAAGCCCGTGAAGTAAGTAAATGCCGAGTAGAGCAGCCCGACCGAATGGGGAAAGTGAAGTTCGTGGGTCAGTTCGATCTTGTTGCCCCGGCCGACCCCGAAACTGGTCGTCGCCCACTCGCCCACGCCGTCGAGTGTCAGGATCGCCGCCTGCTCAAACGGGGACGGAAAAAACGCGCTGGCCGCGTGCGATTCATGGTGCTCGGTGAACACGTACCGCTTCTTGTAGTCACCCTTGAGGCCCTTGCTCATCTCGCGGGGCAGGTGCAGTTTCTGCTTGAGCCACAGGGGCATGGCCTGCACGAACGACCGGAACCCGACCGGCGCATATGCCAGGTAGGTTTCCAGCAGTCGTTCGAACTTGAGGAACGGCTTATCGTAGAATCCGACGTAATCGAGTTGATCAGGGGTGAGCCCGGCCTCGTCCAGGCAGTAATCGATGGCGTGGGCCGGGAAGTTGAAGTCGTGCTTCTTGCGGGTGAACCGCTCTTCCTGTGCAGCGGCGACAATCCGGCCGTCCACGACGACCGCCGCCGCCGAATCGTGATAGAAAGCCGATATACCTAGGATCGCGGTCATAATAAGTGGTTGCAGTCAACCCATTTTATCGGGACAAACCGATGGCGGCTTCAGCCGCGTGTAACTTGGCGAGTCGAACCGCTTCGGCTCGTCGCACCGAGCCCGGATGGTCAAAATGCCGCCACGCCCTCAAAGGCAGGTCCGATACCACTTGATTGCCTCGGATGACGCCTCCTCCGGGTTGTAGCAGGGCTTTGCCCCTGACCTACGCCTCGCCTTGGCCGCCGACAGGTGCTGGTGGCGTATCTCCACACCGGCTTCATCCAGCACGACCGGCGAAAAATCCTGCCGGCCCCCAGCGTCAGCATTATATCGGTCAAAATGGGGACGGTGATCGGGCTTGCGAGGCTGGCGCAGGGCGGGGTCATCCATTTTTTGGGCGCCTTGCGGCCGTCGCGGTCACCAGCCCCAGCCAGCCGTTCATATAAACCCTGTAGATCCGTCTGCGCGGATCGGCAGATCGCGGTGCCAGGGCTTGGGCGGGTAACGATCGAAGGTGTCCTCGTTCAGTTCGACGCCCCAGCCGGGCGATGTCGGAACCGCGATGTAGCCGTTTTTGACCGCCAGCGGCTGTTTGACCAGATCGCGGCGCGGCGGGGCGTCATCAGGGATGTATTCGAGGATGAGAAAGTTGGAGATCGACGCGGCGAAGTGAACATTGATGGCCGTAGCCACCGGTCCTATCGGGTTGTGCGGTGCCACGGTCAGGGAAAACGCCTCGGCCATGGCGGCGATCTTGCGGCATTCGACCATGCCGCCTGCGATGCAGATATCCGGCTGAATGATGTCGGCGGATCGTTGCACGAGCAGGTCGCGAAACGGCCCCTTGCCGTAGAGCATTTCGCCCGTGGCGATGGGCACACCCGCTTCACGGCGCACCTGTGCCATGGCGCCAATGTCGTCGGGGCGCAGCGGCTCCTCTAAAAAAAACGGGTTGTACGGCCGCAGTGCTTGCGCCAACTGAATAGCTCGTGCCGGCTCGAAGATCTTGGCGTGAGGGTCGACGCCGATGTCAATGTCCTCGCCGACCGCTTCGCGCACCGCCGCCAGCCGGGCGACCGCCTCGCGCACCTGCGCGGCCCAGGGGCGCCGGTCGCTGTCTGCCGTAAACGGGAATATCTTCAGGGCGGTGTAGCCGTATCGATCGATCAACTGCCGGGCATGGCTGGCCAGCGCTTCGGGCGTCGGTCCGGCAACGCTTTGATACACGCGCACCTTGTCACGGCATTTGCCGCCCAGCAATTCATAGACCGGTACGCCCAGCGCTCGTGCCTTGACGTCCCACAACGCCAACTCGATTCCGCTGATCGCCGCATTGACCACCGAGCCGCCGGGAAAGCGCAGGCCCTGCACCATCACGTTCCACAAATGCTCGATGTTGCGTGGGTCGCTGCCGATCAGCCAGTCCTTGAGGTGACCGATCGTGATCGTTGTCGCCTCATCCGGCCCGACCGAGTACGCCTCGCCGATTCCCTCGACGCCCGCGTCCGTCACCACCTTGACGAACACAAGGTTGCGATGCTCCAGCCCCACGAGAAACGTTTTGATGTCGCGAATTTTCACGAGCAGATCCTCGTGGGAAGTTTACTCGATCCATCGCCGAATCGAAATGGTGCCAATGGAGCAACGCTCGGAAACTTCAGTTTCTCTGATAGAGGTCGACTGCCGGTACGTGCAAAACCACGGCCACGCGATCAACGTGAAGACGACGGGAAAGGCCAATGCGAGCGCTGGCGATCCTAAACGCCCGAGGCAACTGTTTGAGCCGCTATCGCGACACAAGGCGAAGATCGTGGTGGCGGCCACCTTCGGGACAACTAGTAACGGTGAACAATGTCATTTTTTGGCGCGCTGATCAGGCAAGTCGAGAGAAATATTCTCATCCCAAGCGGTCTTGCTCAGGCCGCCTTGGCGTCCGCCTTGTGCTCGTCGGGCATCGTTTCCTGGAGGATCAGGCCGATCACTGCAGGGACCAGCACGAGCATGGGAACGATCGCGGAGTGCGCCTTGAGCCCGTTGGCGACGTGGTTGTGAAACAAGGGAATCTGGAGCAGCAGGGCAATGACGCCCATCACGGCGATTGTCGAGCCACTGACCGAGGTGAAGACGATGATCGTCAGCTTGAAAAGGACAAACGCGAGCATGCCGAACAGCATCAGCCCCAGCAGCGCGCCGATCCAGTAGTTTTGGGAGATCTGCTCGGCGCCTTCGCCCGAAGCCAGGCGTGCGACGGCCGACCACGCGTTGGCGCCGATGTACGCGCCCGTCAGCCCGCCGAGCACAGCGACGGCGTATTTCATGAGCGGGAAACAAACCGTTGCCAGCAGTGCGCCGGTGCAGCCGGCGACGATCCATTGGGCGCCGATCTTCTTGCCCAGTGCATAGCCGACGCATGCGCCGATCAACAGGGCCAGTGTAACGGTCATCACTTTGTAATACCGGTAGCCGCTAAACAGGCACAGCAGCCCGACGGCAAGAAAGATGACGGACCAGACGATTGACATGCTGCTCAGCGCGGTGACCAGATTATTGGGGTTGGCCAAGGCGTCACCGTTGGCGAAGATCTGGGTGATGACCTCTAACATCGATTGTTTGGCCGGTTCGGTGGTTGGTGGCGTGGCTTGGGCGAGCAGGTTCAGCATGATCAACTCCATAATGAGATGCGTCGCGGCGCCGGCGTGGGATGCACGCGGCGCTGCACGCTGGACTCATCTATCGGCCTTGCGCCGAAGAATC
>CAUYYV010000120.1:0-9396 GCA_963577075.1 Phycisphaerae bacterium | reverse complement strand
GTCATGGTTGGGCGCGTTGCATTCATTGGCAGGATTATAGCCCCGCATCAGACGGCATCCGCCAGGCACTTGTGGTGGCAACTGTTTCCAGGCCGGCACGTCGCATGTACGCCCGGCTCTGACTGTTCGCGACGGCCCGGGAACAACTCGCCGGCAGGGCCGACATTTCCCAGCCAACGGCAGCCTCACATCCGCAGGGCCCGATGACAGCCTAGACGCCACGCTTTGGCCAGCGTCGTCCCGGCGTAAGGACATGCCGATGGCCTACGCACCGGTTCGTTGGCCTGCCCGTTCGGCAGCCACAAAGATTCTTGGGGGAGATTTGCCTACCGATCTTGCGATATCTGCCTCAATCGGCGGGCCAGTTTTTGGGCCATGAAGACACGCGCGCCCACGAGGCCCTGCCGGCAGGCGCTGGCGACGTGGGGCGTGATGACCAGGTTGTCGTGCGTGCGCGCGTACTGGTGCAGGCGGTGCTCGCCGCGGTTCGGGTCCCATTCATCGTGGACCACGTCCACGCCTGCCGCGGCGACATGCCCCGACTCAAGTGCATCGACCAGCGCGTCCTCGTCGATCAGGTCGCCGCGGGCCGTGTTGACAATCACCACGCCCTTTTTCATCTGCGCGATCCGTTGGCGATCAAAAAAGTGGTGGGTCTCGTCGGTCAGGTGCAGGTGAATGCTGATCACATCCGACTCGGTCAGGAACGTGTCAAGGTCCACCTGCTCGATGCCCGGCTTGTCTAGTTTCTTGCGGTCAAACGCGAGGACACGCATGCGAAAGGCCTCGCCGTACGGCCCTACCATGCTGCCCAGCCTGCCGTATCCGGCGATGCCCAAGGTCAGTCCTGCCAGTTGATTGGGCACCCATCCGGGCTCGTCCCATGCGATTTCGCCGCGCTTGGCGCGCTCGAATTGCCGCGGAAATTGTCGCATCGCCGCCAGCAGCAGTAGCCATGCTCCCTCCGCCGTCGCGGTGAATTGATCGAGCAGTTCGTATTCCACCGCGATATCGTGCTGCTCAATGCCGTGCTCGGCCAGACATTTCTTGTCCAGATGATCGGTGCCCGTGCTCGGCGATCCGATCAGACGTAGCTTTGTGGCCCGTGCAATCATCTCGTGATCGAACTTCACGCTCGCATCGCACATGACCGCATCGAAATCCGAGATGATCCCAAGCACCTCATCTCGGGTTGCGCTGCTGCGGTACTCAACCGTGGCGACACTTTCAAGAGCGTCGACCGCCTCAGGGCACAATTCACAGTTGCAGACGATCAGAATTCGCATCATCACAGGTGCAAGAGAATAGGTGGTCGCGGCTCGATAAGCGAGCCAATCAAATTTCATTACCCACAACGACAATGTGCATACCCGCGGAGACGCGTGCAGCCCATGCTTGGCTAACGACGATACCGTCTACGCCGGCGCGCACCGGCCAAGGGTCGTCGTCGATGCGGTTGAAATCGTGCAGCATGCCGACGGCGTCACCTTTGCGCACGGTCTGGCCGCAGTCGACGGCCGGCTCGTAATGACCGGGCCAGGGCGCCGACACGTAACAGGCGGGGTCGATGATCTCGATGTGGCGCTGCGTGCCGTCGGCGTGATGGGCGATCGGCTCGATCGAGCCGGAAAGTTGATCGTGGTTAATCGCCGCGGCGAGGATGCCGTGAGTTGCGTATTGCACGCCGTCACGATGCACGGCCTCGCCCCAGCCCAGTTCCGTGCCGATCGTGATCTTGCCAAGCTTCTCGGCTTCGCTGACCATTAGACCCGGCGTGCCGTCCTGATAAATCATCACGAACGGCGTGCCGAACCATCGCGCCGTTTCGTCGACCAGTTCGGCCTGCGCGGGGTCCTCGATCTTGTGATGGCTGGAGCAACGGACGAACCTCAGCGATTGACCGCCGGAGTGGATATCGGTCACGATGTGTACATTCGGCCAGATGTGCTCGCGCACGAAGGCGGCTATACGATGTGTGATGCCCGACAGGGCCGGCGTCACGCCGGCACCATCGACAAACGCGCGGTTCAGATTCACGCCGTCGTCGCCCGTGCTGTCACGCGTGCCCGTGCGAAACGCGGACACGTTCAGGACCGGTATCAGGATGATCCGGCCACGCACGTCTTCGACGCGAATCCGTCGCAGCAGGTGCTTGATCGCGACTGGCCCCTCGTATTCACAGCCGTGATTGGCGCCTGATGCGAGCAAACCCCTGCCCGGCTCCGCTTCAGGCCCGACTATCACGGTCAGCGGCATGTGATGATTGCCCCAGAGCGAGTCGTGCTCGAACGTGACCCAGTAGTCGCGCCTGCCCGGGGATTCCATGTCGAGTTGTGAGGGTGCTTCGATCTGGCGTGTCATGGTGGAACCTCTGTGCATCAGTGGGGCTGGCGGGGCGTTGCCTGGCAGCCATTTATCTTGCGCATACTCGCTGCGAGAATACTGATGTGCGTTAGCGGGTGCAATGCGCCTTGATGAAATCGGCATCGACCTCTATACCCAGTCCGGTGCCCGTGGGGATGTTTACCGTGCCGTCATCGTTGAGCTTGATGGTCCCGCCGCACACGCCGCGCGTCAGATCGCTCTGGGCGACGTTGAATTCGACATAACGCGCCGTCGGCAGTGAGGCGATTAGGTGCAGGCTGTAACCGGTCAGAAGATCCGTCAGCCACGAATGGGGCACAAGGTCCAGTTGCGTCCGGTTCGCCATGTCGGCGACCTGTCGCGCGACCGTGAGCCCGCCGCAACGTGTCAGGTCGGGTTGCACAACGTCCACGCAACCGCCGTCGATCAGTCGCTGGAAATCCCATATGGTCGACATCTGCTCGCCCGCGGCGATCGGCACACTGCTGGCCCGTCGCACCTGCGTATACTCATCGAAGTGCTCGGGATGGATAAAATCCTCAATCCAGCCGACGCCGAACGCCGCCATGCGCTCGCACAACGCGATGTTCTCTGCCACGCCGCGGGGCGGCAATGGATTGTTTTCATCGGAACTATACCATCCCGGATCAACCAGCAGGTCGCGGTCCGGGCCCAGGGTGTCACGAGCGGCGGCGACCAACTCGACGTCGAGGCCGGGATCACGTCCGAACGCGCCCCAGCCGAACTTCACCGCGGTAAACCCACGCTCGATGTAGCTGCGCGCCGCTTGGGCCATCTGGTCCGGGGTGTCGCGAAAGAGCGTCGAAGCATACGCCCTGATGCGGTCGCGCTTCCGGCCACCCAGCAGGTCGCACAACGGCTTGCCCGCCGATTGCGCCCGGATCGACCAGAGACAATTATCGATCGCCGAGATGCAGTGCATCGCGATGCCACGCCGTCCGTAATAAACACTGCCGACATACAACTCATCCCACAAGCGCTCGGTATCGAGCGGATCCTTGCCAATCAGCAGGTCGCGCAGGGCGGTGAACCCGCGCATGCTCATGCCGGGCCCGCGGATGATGGCCGCCGCCGCGGGCGCCAGCGTCTCGATGTCCGACCAGCCGACGAGCCCCTCGTCCGTCGAGACCCTGACCAGTGTCTGCCAGTCGCCGCTGTCGCTGACTTCGCCATCGGACCTGTGCTCGCCGTAGACGCTGCTGCCGCGAAGCACAATCGGTTCTACGTCGGTGATGCGCATGCTCGTAGTATGTTAGCCCAATGAGTTCGTGTCATGGACGCCAGATAGCGGGATCGAATCGCACGCCGAATCCGGGGGTGGCGGTCGGGCGGGTTATTCCATTTTCGATGGTGGGCTGATCGAGCACCCATGTCATCCAGGGGCGCGGTGTTTCGGCCAGCGGTTCACCATCGAGCGCCACGACCGAGTGCAAGCCCCAAACCTCGGCGCCGCGGTGCTGAATCACGCGAATGCCCGCCTGACTGGCCAGATCGTAAATCTTGAGAATCTGCGTCAAGCCGCCGCACCAGGTAACGTCTGGCTGGAGGATGTGATGGGCCCGCCGGTCGATCAGTTCGGCAAATCCCCGGGCCGTATATTCGTGCTCACCCGCTGCGATGGGGATTGGACTGCGTTCGGTCAACTCGGCGTACGCATCTAGGTCATCAATCGGCAGCGGCTCTTCAATCCACTTGAGGTCGTAGGGCAGCAAATCCTCGGCGATGCGTAGTGTTCCCTTCAGGTCCCAGTTGGTCGAGGCATCGATCATCAATGGCAGGTCCGGGCCGATGCGATCACGCACCTGGGCAACCCATTCGACGATCTCGCGCCTCTGTTTGTGGGAATCGAAATGGTTGCAGTTGATCTTGAGGCCGCAATAGCCTCCGTTGATCGCGTTGTCCACGTCGGCCACGGTGGTCCAATAGACAGGAGCGGTACGGTCTGGCGGCGCGCCCAGAAGCTGTGCCACCGATTTACCTTTCACCTTGGCGCGCAGGTCCCACAGCGCCAGGTCGACGCCGCTGACTGCCATGATGGCCAGTCCCTTGCGGCCGAAGTAATGCGTGTGCCAGTTCATTGTCTCCCACAGTTCGTCGGTATCGTCCGTGTTCTGGCCGAGAAGCGCGTGGCGGAGCACGGTGTTGACCACTGCGACGCCCGCCGGGCCGCCGGCGCCCACGCCGATGCCGGTCAGATTCTCGTCGGTGCGAACCTCGACGGCAATCTGCCCCAGCCAGTTTTGCCACCGGTCGCCC
This sequence comes from Phycisphaerae bacterium, assembly GCA_963577075.1. Classification (GTDB taxonomy): domain Bacteria; phylum Planctomycetota; class Phycisphaerae; order Phycisphaerales; family Phycisphaeraceae; genus CAUYYV01. Next base: position 4,755 of record CAUYYV010000120.1, on the reverse strand, counting down.
AACTGTGGCGCACCCGGATCAACTGCTTTGACTTCGGTGATTTTCATGGCCGCCTGGCAGACTCACTTGCGAAACAACATGTCCAGTTGCGACATGTCAATAGTCGGTAAACGATCCGTCGGGCCGATGGAAGTGGGGCGGTTCGGTCATTTCAGCCGGGTATTGCTCGGCCGCCTTGCGGTTGAACGTGACGCCGATTCCAGGCGCCGTCGGGACGGTCAGTTTCATGCCGTCCATCTTGAACGCGCACTCGAACACGTCGGGCAGCGTCGTGGCGGGCGGGAAGAGCACCTCCTGCGGCCCCGCGTTGTCGCAGGCGAGGTCCAGGTGCAGGCTCACCGCCGTGCATACCGGTCCCAGCGGGTTGTGGCACAATAGTTTGATCAGATGCGTCTCCGCCATCGCGGCGATCTTTTTGCCTTCGCTCAGGCCGCCGCAGATGCACAGATCCGGACGAATATAATCAACCAGTTCTTCCTCGATCGGCTGGCGAAACTCCCACTTGTTGGCCCACTGCTCGCCGGCGGCGAGCGGGACGTTGACGTGCTCGCGGATCAGGCGGTAGCCGTGCGTGTGCTCGGAGCGGATCGGGTCCTCGACAATGAACATTTGCAACGGCTCGACTTGCCGGCAGAACCAGATCGCCTCGGCCGGGCTCGTGCGCGCGTGCAGATCGACCATCAACTCGACCCGATCGCCCACGGCGTCGCGGACGGCGCGGAGTTGCGCCACCAGTTTGCGCACGGCCGCTCGCGAATCCAACATCTCACCGTGCTTGGGCAGGCCGATGCGGAAATACTTGTCGCCCCGGTCGGCGCAGTGACGTGCCAGGTCGGCCATGGCGCGTGGTTCGGCGTCGTCCTCCATCGCCTTGAGCAGATCATCCGTCGCGTGGGCGCCGATAGTTGGCGTGGTAAACACCTCGACATGGTCGCGACACCGCCCGCCGAGCAACTCGTACACGGGCACGCCCAATGCCTTGCCCTTGATGTCCCACAAGGCATGATCGATGCCCGCGATCGCCGAGCCGATGAGCCGGTCGCCCGGGTAAAACCCGCCGCGAAACATGCGTTGCCAGAGGTATTCGATGCGCATCGGGTCCTGGCCGATCAACCATCGCTTCATGTGCTTGATCACGCCGCCTATCGCGTGCCACCGGCGTTGCAGGCCCGCCTCACCGAGGCCGATGATGCCCTCGTCGGTATGCACCAGCACGGGCACGAGTGTCCGGCCCGGCGCCTGAACGGGAACGATCTCGATGTCCGTGATCTTCATGGTGATCGTGTTCCGGGTTTCGCGATAGTATCGGTGTTCGCTCGCAGTTGAGGCAGATCATACACCTGTGGGTTGAGCACGTGTTGGGGCCGCCGGCCGTTGAGCACGTCGACCGCCTGCTCGATGGCGAGCCGCAACACGGCGACCATGCCTTCGCGGGCGCGGTTGCCCAGGTGGGGCGAACATACGAAGCCGGGGTGATCGAGCAGGGCGGTGTCACGCTGCGCCGGCGGATCGTCCAATCCTGCGCCGGCGATTTGGCCGCTCAGCAGCGCCGCGGTTAACGCGGCCTCGTCGACCACCCCCTGCCGTGCGGTATTGATGAGCATGGCGGATTTTTTCATCATGGCCAACTCATTGGCGCCGATCATGCCGCGGGTTTGCTCATTCAGCCTGACGTGCAACGAGACGAAGTCCGACTCGCGCAGCAACTGCTCGAGCGGCACGACCTTGACGCCCCAAGCGCGATTGAATTTTTCATCCGGCCGGGTTGTCGTCGCATTGATTTGCATGTCAAATCCGTGAGCGCGCCGCGCCACGGCCCTGCCGATCGTGCCCAGCCCGACGATGCCCAGTGTCTTGGCCCAGACCGATACGCCGATGCCCCGGCCGAATCGCCCTTGCCGGATGAGCTGGTGGTGATGCGGGATCTGCCGCGCCGTCGCGAGCATGAGGGCAAAGGCCTGATCGGCCACGGCCTCGATCCCCTCCCGCGCCGGGGCGTTGGTGATGACGATGCCGTGTTGCGTGGCCGCCTCGAGATCGAGCCACTCGAACCCGTTAGCGGCGATGGCCATCATCTTGACCGACTCCTGGCGGGCCATGTGGGCGTCGGCAGGGAATTGCTCGCGCTCGTGTGCCGGCAGGATCAATGCGTCGGCGCCCTGCACCGCCTTGTTGATGTCTTTCGCCGACATGGTGCCCAGGGAACGCTCGCTGTGCAGGTCGATCCCCAGAGAATCGATCCAGCCCGACAGATGATCAACGACTTCGAGGCACGTTCTATTAAGAATAAACACACTCGGTTGCGCAGCCATGGCGACGATTGTCCCGGCCCGCAGATGGCACGTCAAAGCAGTGCTGATCTCTGCCGTGTGTCACGCTTCGGCGTCATAGTGGTTGGCATGCAACCGTGGTTTCTCGATGTGGCATCTGCGGGTACAATCGCTCAACCACGCGGGGTGTAGCTCAGCTTGGCAGAGCGCCACGTTTGGGACGTGGAAGTCGCTGGTTCAAATCCAGTCACCCCGATCTTTCACAGAATCGAGCCCTTCGGCGAGAACATCGAAGGGCTTTCTTATTGCGGGGACAAGGGTTACGCCATCGAGGCGAAAGTTCAAACAGACGATTTCGAGCAACCGACGTTTCGCACGGTAATCAGCAGTAAACCACTTGTCACGAAGCGTTTGCGAAAGTTCAAACACTTTGAGAGCGATCTCGCTTTGTTCGGCCCGGCCGCGGTCTATACGCTCAAGCTGGAGCTTGCGTCTTCTGGCCGACCGGATGGTTGCGTTGGAATACGTGGACGCGGTCTCGAAGGATACGGTATCACGGGTGCTCAAAAAAACGAACTGAAGCCCTGGCTGAGCAAGCAATGGTGCATCCCGCCCAAGGCCAACGCCCAGTTCGTGTGGAAGATGGAAGATGTGCTGGAGGTGTACAAGCGTCCTTACGATCCGCAGCGTCCCATGGTGTGCCTGGACGAAACGAGCAAGCAGTTGATCGGCGAGGTGCGCATGACCGTACCGGGGACGCCGGGCCAAGTGGCTCACTACGATTATGAGTATGTGCGCCACGGCGTGGCGAATATCTTCATGATCTTCGAGCCGCTGGCGGGTCAACGCGACGTGGAAGTGACGGAGCGACGGACAAAGAAGGATTACGCCGAATGTCTGCGAAAGATCTCGGACCAAATGTATCCGGATGCAGAGCAGATCGTGCTGGTGCAGGACAACCTGAACACGCATTCGCCGGCGTCACTGTACGAGGCGTTTGAGCCTACCGAGGCCAAACGATTGGCGGACCGCTTTGAGTTACACTACACGCCCAAGCACGGCAGTTGGCTGGACATGGCCGAGATCGAACTGGGCATCCTTGGCCGACAGTGTTTGTCGCGACGGATCGACAACGTGGACGAATTGCGACGCGAGATCAAGGCATGGCAAACGCCTCGGGATGCGGCCGAAACCAAAACCAACTGGCAGTTCACCACGGCAGACGCACGGATCAAGCTGAGACGGCTTTACCCATCAGTTGAGTAGCGACTGAGCACTAGTCCCGGATCAACCAGATAGAATTCCAGAAGTAGAATGATTTCACGGTTTTTCGGCCGAAAATCATGCTTTTGAGGCGGAAAAACGCTTTCACCCACCGGATTTCGACGTTTTTCATCTTAAACCCCTTGTCCACAATGAATTACGTCACTTTTGGCCTGTTGCATATGGGAAATTCGGGCTAGTAGGACCGGCAGTGGAGCCGCGTAAGGGTCATCTGGGAAATGTCGGCTGTAGCCAGGAAACTGGGCTTCACCGAGCGATCGGAGGCGTGCCGTCGTTGGCCCTGGTATCCCAGCAGGCCCGGAATATGGGATGGGAATAACAAAGTGCGGGTCCTGCCGGTCGACTGGTTCTACAGTTGATGTTGTGCTGTGAGGCTTGTGCTCACTCGGTTTGAGTAGATGGTAAATCGCTGTTTCAAGGAGTCCAGACAATGGACAGGTCAAAGTCGCTGATTGCTGTTGGATGCCTAGCTTTCTGCTGGATGCTGAGCGCTTGTGCTCAAGCTGGAATCACGTTGGTCGAGGATGGCCGGCCGCGGGCCCAGATCGTCCTGCCCGATCAACCGGAGAAGCTCGAACAACTGGCGGCCGAGGAGCTGCGGCAGTTTGTCGAGAAGATGTCCGGGGCGAAGCTCGAGGTGAGGACGGCTGACAAGGTCGAGCCGGCCCGGGTCCGCATCCTGTTGGGCGGGGCGGCTAAGGGCGTCATTTCCGCCAAGAAACTTGACCAGGCTTTGGGTAGCCGGCGCGATGACCTCAACTGCCGTAACGGCTTTGTCATCGTTACCGGCCCCGATTATATCGCTATCTGCGGAGTAGAACCCAGTGGGACGCTGTTCGGTACGTATGAACTGCTCGAACGCCTGGGCTGCCGATGGTTCTGGCCCGGCGAGATCGGCCAGGTCGTGCCCACAGAATCCACCATAAAGGTCGGGCCGATCGATATCGTTTCGGTACCCAGTTTCGACCAGCGGGCAGAATGGTTCAGCGGCGACGGCGAGCTGGACCCGGAGGCGGGCATCTGGAACCGTCGCAACCGGTTGTTCTATGGCACCGCACCTGCGGCGCATCATAGCGCCCATCCCGGCTTCAGAACGCCCGAGGCTGCCCAGATGAAAGCTGATGAAATCCGGGCAGCACTCAAGAAGCGTCCCGACGAGAAATGGTTCAGCCTCTCTTGGGGCGATACCAGCATGAACGTC
>CAUYYV010000119.1:0-9421 GCA_963577075.1 Phycisphaerae bacterium | reverse complement strand
TCCTCGAAGAAATGGAACCATCGGCTTTCCATCGGTCGAACGTGCCGATGATGCGACTTGGTCAGCCGAAGCAACGCGGGGAACACGGAGAACATCCCGATCGCGCACAGCACCACACCGGCCGCTGCGACGTGACCCATCTCCGCAACACCGCGAAAATCGGTGAACATCGTGGTGATAAATGCTGCCGCCGTCGTCAGCGCGCCGGTCACGATGGCCGGGCCCATGGTCACCAGGACGTCAGTCATGGAGTCGGCGAACCCGGTCAAGTCGTCGCTGTAGCTGTGGCGGATCAGTTCATACCGCGACACGATGTGAATGCCATAAGCGATGCCCAACCCCAGCAGGATCACGGTGAACACGACACTGATGATCTGAAGGTGCCCGATCGCGATGGTCAGGTACCCGAACGACCACGCGACGGCGAAGACCAGCGACAGCATCGCCAGCAGGGGCGTCCGCACGCTCTGGAATCCGGTCATCAGCAGTACCGCGATCAACACGAAGGCGATGATCGACGCGTACATGCTGTCACGCACAGCCGCTTCGGTTTCATCGGCCTCAACCACTTCAATACCCGTCAGTCCGGCTTCGATGCCCGGGTATTTTTTGGCGATTCGTTTTACCACCGTGCGCGACGTCCCGATCGCCCGCGCCAGCGCGTTGATTCTTTCTTTTTCCACCCGCGGCGTGATCCGTACAAAAAGAAGCCGCTTGTTGTCACTGCGCAGGTACTGCCAATCCGACCGGTCACGCGGTGCGTCCATCTGTGAAAACGGATTGGCGTCGCTTGACCCGGCGGTCAGGCTGATCGAGATCGCCTCGGCCAGCGCGGTCATCTTGTCGATCGCGTCGGCCGCGCCCGCCTCGCCGTGTTGTGTGGCACCCCGAAACGCCTGGACCTTGATCGCCGCGATGAGTTGAGTCAGCGTGGTGCTTGTCAGCAGCGGCGCAGCCGCCTCGATCCGCTGCAACTGCCGGTCGAACTGCGACATTTCGAGCATCCGGATTGCGCGGGCATTGATATTTTTCGTCGAGAATCCCCAATCCACTCGCTCGAGGTCGTCCCGTTCGGCCCGCAGCGCCGCGCCCAGTTCGACCACCATCGACTCGGCGCGCCGCAACTGCGCGTCGTCGGGCATATCAGAACCCGGGGACGCATCGATCACGATGGTCAGGTCGCGCGTGCCCTTGTAATTCTTCGTCCAGCGGATGAACCGTCGATTCCACGGCAGGTGCTCGGAGATGAGCGCGTTGCGATCCGACTGAAAACTGAGCGGCGCGATACCGATGGTGGGTAACCCTCCCAGCGTGATCACCACCGACCCGATGGTTGCCGCCACCGCGACCGCCATCACCCACAGCGGATGACGCGCTATCAGACGTGCCCAGGCACCCAGCAATCGATGTCGAATCTTTTCATGCATCGACCGGGAATCGTATAATCTAGTCCGTTACGGGGCAACGCACCGATCAGCCGACATCGATCAGCGCGATCGCCTCACCGTACTCGCGCAGCAGGATGTTGCGCAGCGTTCGGTTCGTCGGTGCGGTCAGCCCCGGGTCCTTGTCGATCATCGCTTCGGCGTCGCGGCGCGCCATCTGCAACAGGTCCATGTCCTCGACGATGCGCGCGACGCGCAGCGGTGGCATCCCGTGCTGACGGGTCCCGAAAAGATCGCCCATGCCCCGGATTTCCAGGTCACGCTCGGCGATGCGAAACCCGTCTCCGGTCGATCCGATGGCATCCATGCGCTGCTGCGCCTCGGGCTTGCTCGGGTCGGCTATGAACACGCAGACGCTGCGCGGCCCGCCACGGCCACGGCCGATCCGGCCCCGCAACTGATGAAGCTGCGCCAAACCGTAGCGCTCGGCGTGCTCGACGATCATCATCGTGGCTCCCGGCACGTCCACTCCCACCTCGATCACCGTCGTGGCAACCAGCACGTGAATCAACCCCTTGCGGAACCGGTGCATGATCGACTCGCGCGTCTGGCGCTTGAGCTGGCCATGAATGGCGGCGACCTTGAACCCTCGCAGCTTGTCCCGCAGCGCCGCGGCGTGCGCGCGCACGTTCTTGAGCTGGGCACGCGATTCGTGGCCCGATTCATCAATGGCGGGCACGACCACGTACGCCTGCCCGCCGTCCGCGACACGCTGCGCCAGATAGTCGTACACATCGTTGGCCTTGTCCGGCCCGACGACGCGCGTCACGATCGGCGCGCGTCCAGGCGGGGACTTGCGGATCGTCGAAACGTCCAAATCGCCGAACACCGTCAAGCTCAGCGTGCGTGGGATGGGCGTGGCGGTCATGACCAGGTAGTGCGGGCTGTGCGCTTTTTTTGTCTTGCCCTCGCCATGGCCGCGGAACGAGGCGCGTTGCAGCACACCGAAACGGTGCTGCTCGTCCACCACCACGACCGCCAGCTTGTTGAATTGCACTGATTCGGACAGCAGCGCCTGCGTACCGATGACGATATCGACCTCACCCGCGTCGATTTTCTTCAGTTGCGCCCGCCGCTCGGCGCTGCCTGCAGCCGAGGTGCCGGCGGTGAGCAGTTCGATCCGCACCGACGATCCCTTGAGCATGTCGGTAATCGAAAGCCAATGCTGCTCGGCCAACAGTTCCGTTGGCGCCATCAACGCACCCTGCCGTCGTTCACAGACCGCCATCAGCAGTGCGTACAACGCCACCACCGTCTTGCCCGACCCGACGTCGCCCTGCAACAGCCGGTTCATCGGCCAAGCGCGCTGCAGGTCCGCGGCGATCTCGGCGACGACCTCGCTTTGTGCGTCGGTCAGTTCAAACGGGAACCGTGCGCGGATGTGCTGATCGATCGCAGTGGAATATCGCAGTGTCGGCGCTGCGAGCACGTGGTGGTTGTAGTGACGCTTGATCGCGATACCCAACTGCAGCAGCAGCAGTTCGTTGTATGCCAATCGGCGCCGAGCCACGGCAAACTCCTGTTCGTGCCGTGGTTGATGCGCCAGGCGCAGCGCGTCGGCGAGCGCCGGCATCTCGCGCTCACGGACAAACACGGAGGACAGCGGATCAATCAGTTGATCTGTGACACGCGGCAACAAGTCGCCTATCAGATTTTCGATCTGCCAGCCGGGTAGATTTTCCGTCGATGGGTAAATCGGCCGCAACCGCTGGTCCTTCGCCGGCGCCGCGCCCTGCTCGTCGAGCCGTTCCCAGCGGGGGTTGACCATCTGCGGTCGACCCTTGTAGGCATGGGCTTTGCCCTGCACACGGATCATCATGCCCGGCTGGATTTGGTCGCGAAGATAGGAGGCGTTGAACCATACAAGTTGCAGATCTTGGTGCTGATCCTCGAGCAACGCCTCGAAACGAGGCGTTCGGCCGCGGCGAATGTTGGTCTTGGTCACCATGCCGCGTGCCGAGCCCAGGGCCTCCACGGGCAGGTCTTCGATGGTCGACTCGGCCCACTCCTGCTCATAGCGCATCGGCAAATGGCGCAGCAGATCGCTGACCGTGACAATACCGAGCCGGGCGTAACATTCAGCGCGGTGCGCGCTGACACCGGGCAGTTCACTGACAGGCGTTTCCAACCGAACCTCGGGCACCGTAGCGCTCGACGCCATACAATAATTCTAACCCCGACCGGCGCCGGGATCATCCAAACTCTTGAGAGACCCCGACCGCCATCATTATGTGGCATTCGCGGTAGGCTCAAAAACCTCTACCGCATCCAGTTTCTTGAACAGGATAACCGGTTCACCCAGAGGCTGATCGACGCTCAGCGGTGCGGCAGCGTCGTGCCACGGCAATACGTTGCTGCCAAGCCCGAGCATTTCAGCGCATTTTTGGGCCGAAGCGGGCAAGATGGGCGCCATCAGCGTTGCAAGTGCCCTGACAGTCTGCAGGCATACGTTGATGGTCGTGCCGCACGCCTCCAGATTGCCCTTTCTCTGCTGCCACGGCGCCTTGTCCTCAAAATATCCATTCGCTTCGCGTGCCAGGGACATGATGTCTGCCAATGCAAGCCGGAACCGAAACTGATCCAGATTGGCGGTGACAGCCCGAACATGGTCTGCAATGGCCGCAAGCTGCGCGTGGTCGCGCTCGTCAAGATTATCGGCGGCCGGAACTTGACCGTTGAAATATCGATGAGCAAATGTCATGGAACGATTCACGAAATTACCCAGCGCCGCCAGCAATTCGTTGTTATTGCGCGCAATGAAGTCATCTAGATCGAATGTGGCCCGCTGGGTTTCCGGTGCGATCGCCGTCAAGTAATATCTCAAGGGATCAGGATCAAATAATTTCAAGAATTCCTCGACCCAGATCGCGGTACCGCGGCTCTTGCTGATTTTCTGCTCTTCCACGCCGGGGAGTTTGATGTTCAAGAACGCATTGGCCACCACCTGTGACGGCAACTGGTACGACCCTTCCGCCATAAGCATGGCGGGCCAGATCAGGGCGTGAAAGACCGTATTGTCTTCACCGATAAAATGGATGATTTTGCAATCAGGGCTCTTCCACCACCGCTCGTATTCCTGGCAATCGCCCCCCTGTTGCTCACACAATCTGGCGGTGAAGGATACGTAACCGATCGGCGCGTCGAACCAGACGTAAAGCACCTTGCCCGCCGCGTCGGGATCCTCCAAGGGGACTGGTACGCCCCAGTTCAGATCGCGGGTCATGGCGCGCTCGGGCAGGCCCTGCTTGATCTGCCCCAATGAAAAGTTGATCACGGCGCTTCGCCATGCCGGGCAATCACTTGTTGCATCGCGTTTGCTTTCAAGCCATTGCTTCAATTCGCCTTCGAAGCGATTAAGCTGAAGGAACCAGTGAGTCGTATCCCTCAGCTTTGGCGTGGTGCCGGTGATTGTACTGACCGGATTGATCAGCATCGTGGGGTCAATTGCCTGCCCACAATGTTCGCATTGGTCACCAAACGCCTCATCAAATCCACAGTGATGACACTTGCCCTGGACGTAGCGGTCCGGCAGAAACTGCTGGGCCTGCTCATCGAAGAGCTGCTGTGTCCTCGTCTTCCTGAAGAAGCCCTTGTCGTAAAGCGTCTTAAAAAAACGCTGGCTGAACTGGTTGTGCAGTTCGACATATTCAGGCTGATGCGTCCCGCCGTAGATGTCAAATTCGATGCCCATCCCCGCAAAATCGGCCGCCTGCCGGGCGTTGTACTGGGCGGTTAGATCTTCAACGGTTCGATCCTCTTGGCGGGCGGAGATGAGTGATGCCACTCCGTTGTCATCACTTCCACATATAAATCTCACATCATGGCCGCACGCCCGCAGGTAGCGCACATACGTATCCGCCGGCAGGTATGCGCCGGCTATATGGCCGACGTGCAATCGTCCATTTGCATAGGGCAATGCCGCCGTGACTAGAAACCGCTGCTTGGACATTGGCCGTTGTTTCTCGGGTGATAACGCTTATTGTGCCGCGCCATCGCGGATTGTACGACAAATCGTCGGGCTGAGCGATGGGAAGCCGTTCTGTTCTATCGCCGGCGATACGAAATCGATCTGAGACCGTAGAATTGTGGCGCATGGCGATGACATTGGACATTGCGTACGCCATCGGGGCGGTGCTGAGCTGCCCGGTATGGGCCCTGCGTCTGCTGCGCACGGGCAAGTGGCGGACGGATTGGGCGGCGCGATTCGGGCGCGGCGATTTCACCGCCGAGCCGGCGCCGGACCGCAAGGCACTGCTTATTCACGCGGTGAGCGTGGGCGAGGTCAATGCCGTGCGCCTGCTGGTCGAGCAACTAGCCCAGCGAGCGCCGCGGGTTCGACTGATCGTCAGCGCAACGACCGACACGGGCATGGCCCGCGCCAAAGAGCTGTTCGAGCCACAATGCAATGTCGTCCGCTACCCGTTTGATTTCAGCGTCAGTGTCGATCGCTTTCTCGACCGCGTATGCCCAAACGCGGTGGCACTGGTCGAGAACGAGGTCTGGCCCAACTTCACCGGCCGATGCACCCGGCGTGGTATTCACGTGTGCGTGATCAACGGGCGAATCGCCGAGCGCAGCTACCGGCGCTACCGGCTGGTGCGCCCGATAGCCGCGGCGATGTACCGCCGGCTGGACGCGGTCGCCGCACAGACCCCCGCTTACGCCCGGCGGTTCGAGGCCCTGGGCGCGCCGGCCGACCGCGTGTCCGTGCTCGACACCATGAAGTGGGACACGGCGCAGGTGACCGACGCGGTCGAGGACGCCGACGAACTGGGAACGCAGATGGGCATCGACCGCGACCGGCCCATCGTCGTGCTCGGATCGACCGGCGAGGGTGAGGAACGCATGCTGCTCGACGCGCTCAAATCCACCTTGCCGCCTCAAGCACAAATAATCGTCGTCCCGCGCAAGCCGGAGCGATTCAATGAAGTGGCGCAGATCGACCCAGCCATCGTCCGCCGCACGCAATGCACACCCGGCGCCCGGTGCCCGGCGCCCGGCGCCCGTCTCTTCCTGCTCGACACGATGGGCGAGTTGGCCAAGGCGTACCGCCTGGCCGACGTGGTCATCATCGGACGCAGCTTCAACGGGTGGGGCGGATCGGACCCGATTGAGCCGATCGCGTTGGGCAAGGCGACGATCATCGGCCCCGACCATCACAACTTCGCCGACGCGGTCGACGCCTTGCGCCAGGGAGGCGGTATCGTGGAATGCGATACGCCCGCAGGGGCGGCCGAGGCCGTGTCGAACCTGCTGGCCAACGGCGCCGCGGCCTCGCAACTGGCCGAAGCCGGGCGCAAGGTTATCCTGTCACGACAAGGCGCGACCGCCCGACACGCCGACCTGCTGCTACGCCTGCTCGGTGAGCCGTCCGAAAACCGGGGCCAGAAATCCGAAACGTGAATGACAACACCGTGCCATCCACACCGCTACGACAATCCGTGCTCGCCAACGCCCACAGCGTGGTGATCAAGCTGGGTACGCAGTTGCTGACAAGCCGCAGCGGCGGGCTGGATGTCCGATTTCTAAACAGCATAGCGCGCCAGATCGCCGGGCTGCGGCAGCGCGGCATTGAAGTGACCGTCGTCTCCAGCGGCGCGATCGGTGCCGGATGTGCGGAACTGGACATCGATCGCAGGCCCCGCGACGTGGCGGAGTTACAGGCGGTCGCCGCCGTCGGCCAGCCGCGACTGATGGTGCAACTGCGCGACGCATTTGCGAAGGTCGACCTCGCGTGCGCCCAGCTTCTGCTGACACGCGGCGACTTCGACGATCGCGTCCGCTTTCTCAATATCCGCAACTGCATCATGCACCTGCACCGACTCGGCTGCGTGCCGATCATCAACGAGAACGACACCGTCGCCGTCGAAGAGATTGAATCGTTGCGCGTGGGCGAGAACGACCTGCTGGCGGCCATGATTTGCAACGCGTTGCCCGCCGACGTGCTGATCCTGCTGACCGTGGTGGACGGGCTCCAGGACGACAAGCGCAAGCGGATCGACCTGGTCAAGGACGTGCAGGAGAGCCTGTCAATGGTTCGTCAGGATCAGTCTCGTTTCGGCCGCGGCGGCATGCGAGCGAAGGTCGAGGCGGCCCGGCTGGCCACCGACGCCGGCGAGATCGCGGTAATTGCCAACGGCCGCAGCAAGGATGTACTGGCCCGCCTGTTCGACGCCGAGCCGGTGGGCACGGTGTTTGCCCCCGCGCCGCGCAAGCTCGACAGCAGGCGACGGTGGATCGGGCTGACCAAGCGCCCGGCCGGGACGATCACCATCGACAACGGCGCGGCAGACGCGCTGATCCGCCGCGGCAAGAGCCTGCTGGCCAGCGGCATCACGGGGCTGACAGGCCAATTCGATCGCGGCGAGGTCGTCATGGTTCGTGACATCGCCGGCCGCGATGTGGCACGCGGACTGACCAACTATCGCAGCGATGAACTACGACGCATCATGGGCAAGCGATCGAGCCAGTTCGAGAAGATTCTGGGCCGGCCCGCGTTCAGTGAAGTGATCCATCGCGACAACCTCATGCTGCGGCACAACACGGACGCCGTGCGATAATTTTATTGACGCGATGATAGGAACCCACCCGCTTACCCGGGTAGCGCCGAAATGATCGGGCGGGGGATTTTCATGTTTCTTGCTCGTTCTGTGACGGGCCATCTAGCACCTGCTGCAGGGTCATTTGCGCAGCTGCCTGCTGCTGCACCTGTGCGAGTTGGTCGAGGACTGCCCAGTCCGGACCGCGGCGTTGCGCCTGGCCGCCCACGGTCAGCACCCGTCCCAGTTCGAGCAGTTGCGCGATGTGAATCCGATCCGGCGGCAGCGCCAGGGAGAACCCGCCATCGGTGTGGCCGGCCGATTCCACACGGTGAACCAACCCCGCCGCCTCGAGGTGCTCGCCCAGCTGCGTCACGGATCGCAGCGGCAGGTGCAGGGTGTCGGCCAGATCACTACCCGTGATCGGTTGACCGGCAGCAAAGGCCCTGCCAATCCGCGACATCATCGGCACCAGCCACATCGGATCGCCCACGACCATTGCTTCACGACGCGCCTGCTCCTCCATTTCCTGACGGCCGCGCAACGTCTGCAACGTGTACGTCAACTCCAGCCCGAACAGAATGATCAGCCAGGTCACCCACATCCACAGCAGGAACAGCGGCAGCAGCGCCAAGGCCCCGTACAACGCCCCGTAAAATGTACTCGTGGCGGCTCGCGCCACGTACATGCGCAGCAGCTCGATCGCGATGAACCAGAGCGCCGCGGCGATGAAGCTGCCGATCGTGGCGGCACGCAGATCCACTTTCGTCGTCGGGATCAGTTTGTACATCGCGCACAGCACAAGCCATGTTGTCACCATCGGAAACATCGCGCTCATTGGTGCCGCCAGCCAATTCGTCCACGAGCCGGATTCGTCGAGCAGTCCCTGAAACCGGACCTGCATCCACTGCCCGGCGAGCAGCACGATCGGGCTGAACGTGATGACCGAGTAATACAGCGTCAACCGCATGTACCACGGCCGGCTGTGGTTGGTGCCGTATATGGCGTTGAAGCTGCGCTCAACGGTGGTCAGCAGGTTTGTCGCAGCGAAGATGAACATGATCACGCCGATCACGCCAATGCTGCCGAAGTTCACCCGCTCGAGCTTGTCAAGGACGTCTTGTTGTATCCACAGGCCAAACTTGGCGCGTGCCTCCTCATATTCGAGCCTATTTTCGTCACCCGTCGACCGCCCGGCGGCCTGGCCGCTGGTCGCCTGGGCATCGCCAGGCACTTCGCCCGCTTGCTGCGCAGGCTGACCTCCACCGATCCATTTATCGACCATGTATTGGACTGCCGATTCCTTGAAATGCGCGCGTTGGGTATCGCTGACAAAGAGGTGCAGCACCACGAGCATGAGCACGATCATGGGCAGCAGGCTAAACAGCATGTGATACGTCAGGGCCGCCGCCGTCTGGGACGCGCGGTCCTTGTGCA
>CAUYYV010000118.1:0-9468 GCA_963577075.1 Phycisphaerae bacterium | reverse complement strand
GCGCCCCCTGTGCCTGACCGCCGCCGGTGAGGTATACGTGCGTGGCTGCACGGAGTTAATCGATGCCAACAATCGGCTCGAGCGGAAGGTTTCCCAACTGCGCCAGCTCGACGGTCAGGTTCGTGTGGATGCGATCTACTCGGCGGGCATCGATCTGCTGCAACGGATCAAAGAACAGTTCGAGATGGGCCACCCCGGCGTAACGGTCACGGTGGACTACAAAAGGCCCGAGGCTGTCTACGACGAGGTGCGACAGGGTCGGTGCGATCTGGGCATCGTCTCGTTCCCGAAGCGCTGGCGTGACGTGACGGTGATCGCATTTCGCGATGAGCGCATGGCGGTGGTCTGCCGCCGCGAACACGAGTTGGCGGGGCGTCGCCACGTCCACGCCACCGACCTCGCTGCTTGGCCCATGGTGATGTTCGAGTCGGACCTCCCCGTCGGCAGGTACGTCCGCAAGTACCTACGCACCAATGGGGTGGTACCCGACGTTCAAAGCGCATTTGACAACATCGACACGATCAAGAGCGCTGTGGCGGTGACCGACGGCATTTCAATTCTGCCCACGCGCACGGTGCTGCGTGAGGTGGAGGCGGGCACATTGGCCATCGTGCCCCTTGAGCCACCGCTCGACCGTCCGCTGGGCATCATCCACGCGAAACGCGCCGGCAATGACAAGCGGGCCGCGCCGGCGGTCGAGGCATTCATCGATTTTCTGCTTGAGCACGCCGGGGCCAACGTGGACCTGAACGCCGGCATATCAACCCAAGAAGCGAAAGAACACGCACAGATGACTGGGTAAAACAGGGGCGCCGCGGGGGGGGGCACAAGAAAAGCCACGCAAGGAAGTCGACATGACCATGCCAACCATATTCGAGCACGGCCGACCCGTCCGCCACGGTCTGTATGACCCGGCATACGAGAAGGACAGTTGTGGCGTCGCGTTCGTCGCCGACATCAAGGGTCGGCGGTCGCATCGTGTGCTCGAGGACGCGATCGAAGCGTTGCACCGCCTCAGCCACCGTGGCGCCTGCGGTTGCGAAGCGAATACGGGTGACGGTGCCGGCATTCTCACGGCGATACCGCACGATTTTCTGGCCAGGGTCGCTCGCGACTATCTGCAATCGGACCTGCCCGAACCCGGGCGTTATGGCGTGGGCGTGGTGTTCCTGCCAACCAGCGACAGCGAAAGGCGTCGTTGCAAGGACGCGGTCGCCCAGATCGTTGCCGATCAGGGCCAACGCCTGCTCGGTTGGCGACCGGTGCCCGTCGACGCCGATCGCGCCGACATCGGCACCACGGCGCGCCAAAGCGAACCGGCTATCGAACAACTATTCATCGCTGCGGATAACGCGTTCGATCAGGAAGCCTTCGAGCGGCAACTGTTTATCATCCGCAAGCACGCCAGCCACCGGTTGCGAAGCGATAAGTCGCTTGCCGAGGCAAAACTATTTTATATGTGCAGCCTGTCGACCAAGGTCATTGTTTACAAGGGCATGCTCACCGCTAAGCAGCTTCGCCCTTATTTTACTGACCTGAGCGACCCGGACTACCACACGCATCTGGCCATGGTCCACTCGCGGTTCAGCACGAACACGTTTCCATCGTGGGACCGTGCTCAACCGAATCGGTTCATGTGTCACAATGGCGAGATCAATACGCTACGGGGCAACATGAACTGGATGCACGCCCGCCAGGGCATGATGCGCACACTCGACCTGCCCGGGTTGAACGATCAGGATCTGCGCAAGACTTACCCTGTCACCGAACCGGACTGCTCGGACTCGGGCACGTTTGACAACGGGCTTGAGCACTTGCTCATGACCGGACGGACGCTGCCCGAGGCGATCATGATGATGATCCCCGAGGCGTGGGAGAAGCACGAGTCGATGCCCGAATCGAAGCGGGCTTTTTACGAATACCACAGTTGCCTGATAGAGCCGTGGGACGGCCCAGCGTCGATCGCGTTTACAGACGGCCATTACATCGGCGCCGTGCTCGATCGCAACGGGCTTCGGCCCAGCCGGTTTTACGTCACGCACGACGACTTGGTCATCATGGCCAGCGAAGTCGGCGTCATGGATGTGCCGCCCGAGAACGTCAAGATCAAGGGCAGGCTCCAGCCGGGCAAGATGTTCCTCGTCGATTTTGAGCAGGGCCGCATCATCGACGACAACGAACTCAAGCACGAGTACGCCGGACGTCGCCCCTACGCCCAGTGGCTGATGAACCAGCGCATCGAGCTCGACCAGCTTCCATCCAACCGCGAAGATCACGGTTTCTGTCCCGACACGCTGCTGCCGCGACTGTCGGCATTCGGGTACACCACGGAAACGCTTCAGTTCATGATCGTGCCCATGGTCTTGCAGGGGCGCGACCCGGTCGGATCAATGGGCAACGACGCCGCGTTGGCGTGCCTGTCGGATAAGCCCCGGCTCATATACGACTACTTCAAGCAATTGTTTGCGCAGGTGACCAACCCGGCGATCGATTCGATCCGCGAGGACGTGATCATGTCGCTTGAGTGCTACATCGGTCCGGAGGGTAACCTGCTCGAAACGACTGAGCAGCAGTGCCATCGGCTGCGCGTGCCGCACCCGATTCTGTCAAACGAGCAACTCGCTGCCATCAAGCACATGGACCACGGCGGCTGGCGAACTAAGACGATCGACATCACCTTCGATCGCACCGACGGCACCGGCGGCCTGCTTCCCGCATTGAAGCGGATATGCACGCAGGCCGAGCAGGCCATCGAGCAGAACTACAGCCTGATTGTGCTTTCCGATCGCGACATTGGCGCCGACCGCGTACCCGTGCCGACGCTGATGGCCTGCGGCGCCGTGCATCACCACCTCGTGCGGCTCGAAAAACGCACGAGGATCGGCATCGTGCTCGAAACCGGAGAGGCGCGCGAGGTGCACCACCACTGCCTGCTCGTCGGCTACGGCGCCGACGCGATCAACCCGTACCTCGCCTTCGAGGCGCTGTGGCAGGCGCAGCGCGATGGCATACTTGATCAGTCGTGGTCGGATGACAAGATCGTCGCCGGCTACCGCAAGGGCGTGTCCAAGGGCATGCTTAAGGTCATGGGGAAGATGGGCATCTCGACGTTGCAGAGCTACAAAGGCGCGCAGATCTTCGAGGCGATCGGGCTCAACGAGCAGGTGATCAATCACTGCTTCGCCAATACGCCCAGCCGGATACAAGGCGTCGGGTTCGACGTGCTGGCCGACGAAGTGATCCGCCGTCACGAGATCGGCTACCCGACCCGCAATGAAGCGACGCAACTGCCCGTGCTGCCAAACGATGGCCAGTTTCACTGGCGCCACGACGGCGAAAAGCACGCCTGGAGCCCCCAGACGATCGCGCACCTGCAGGACGCGGCGCGCAGCAACAGCAAAGATGCCTACTGGCAATTCGCTAAACTGGCCAATCACGAGGCCCGTGATCACTGCTATCTGCGCGGGTTGCTCAAGTTCAGGCAGTCAGCCGACCCGGTGCATATCGACCAGGTTGAACCGGCCTCCCAAATCGTCAAGCGATTCTGCACCGGCGCGATGAGCTACGGGTCTATCTCGATCGAAACACACGAAACACTCGCGATTGCGATGAACCGTATCGGTGGCAAATCAAACACGGGCGAGGGCGGCGAGGACTATGAACGGTTCAAGCCGCTTGCCAACAACGACTCGAAGCGATCAGCGATCAAGCAGGTCGCTTCCGGGCGATTCGGCGTCACGAGTTGGTACCTCACCAACGCCGACGAACTACAGATCAAGATCGCCCAGGGCGCCAAGCCAGGCGAAGGTGGCGAACTCCCGGGCCACAAGGTGGACAAGATCATCGCCGCCGTCCGCCACTCGACGCCGGGCGTCGGCTTGATCAGCCCACCGCCGCACCACGACATCTACTCGATCGAGGACTTGGCTCAGCTGATCTTCGACCTGAAAAATGCCAATCCGACGGCGCGCATCAGTGTCAAGCTCGTATCGGAAATCGGCGTGGGTACGATCGCCGCGGGTGTCGCCAAGGGTCACGCAGATCACATCCTGATCTCGGGTGACACCGGCGGCACGGGCGCCTCGCCGCTGACGTCGATCAAGCACGTAGGCCTGCCGTGGGAGCTCGGCATCTCCGAGACGCATCAGACGCTCGTGCTCAACGACCTGCGCAGCCGCGTCGTATTGCAGACCGATGGCCAGCTCAAGACCGGCCGCGACGTCGTCATCGCCGCGTTGCTCGGCGCCGAGGAGATGGGCTTTGCCACCGCGCCACTGGTCACGCTCGGCTGCATCATGATGCGAAAATGCCACCTCAACACCTGCCCCGTCGGTATTGCCACCCAGAACCCCGAGCTGCGCAGGAAATTCACCGGTCAGCCCGAGCACGTGATCAACTACCTGTTCATGGTCGCCGAGGATGCACGACAAATCATGGCGCAGCTCGGCATCCGCAGGATCAACGACCTGATCGGCCGCGTTGATCTGCTCGAAACCGATGACGCGATCGACCACTACAAGGCCCGGGGGCTGGACCTCACGCCCATTTTGACGCCCGCCGAAAAACCCCATCCCGGCGTCGAGGTGTATTGCACCATCGCGCAGGATCACGGCCTTGACGAGGTGCTTGACAACAAGCTGATCGAGTTGGCGGCGCCCGCGATCGAACGCGCTGAGCCCGTGCGCATTGATCTGCCCATCCGCAACGGCGACCGCGCCACCGCCACGATGCTCAGCCACCATATATCGAAGCGTCACGGCGCTGACGCGTTGCCGGATGATTGCGTTCACATCAAGTTCACCGGCTCGGCAGGCCAGAGCTTCGGTGCCTGGGCGGTACACGGCGTAACGCTTGAACTGGCCGGCGATGCCAACGATTACATTGGCAAAGGCCTGTCCGGCGGCAGGATCATTGCGTATCCGCCGGCCGGCTCGAATTTCGACCCGAGCGAGGCGACCATCATCGGCAACGTGGCACTGTACGGTGCGATCCACGGCCAAGCGTTTTTCCGAGGCCACGCCGCCGAGCGCTTCGCCGTCCGCAACAGCGGGGCCCACGCAGTGATCGAGGGTGTCGGCGATCATGGTTGCGAGTACATGACCGGTGGCCGCGTCGTCGTGCTCGGGCCGACCGGGCGAAACTTTGCCGCGGGCATGTCCGGTGGGATTGCATATGTCTGGGACCCGCACGACAAGTTCATCGAGAACTGTAACCTCGGCGACGTCGAACTGGAAAATATAAAAAATGAAGAAGACGAGCGCGAACTCCGTAACCTGATTGAGCAACATCGCCAATACACAAATTCTTCGATCGCCGAACAGGTAATCATGGCCTGGGCCAACACGCTGCCACAGTTCGTCAAGGTCGTGCCTACCGATTACAAGCGTGCCTTGGCGCAAATGAAAGACCAAGAGGAACAAACAGAACCGCAGGCCGTTGCCGTCCCCGGCGAATAAAGCGCGTAACCGCGCACAGATATCACAGGAACTACACGAATCATGGGCAAACCCACCGGCTTCATGGAGCACACCCGCCAACTTCCCGCCGAGCGAGCACCCGCCGAGCGGACCAGTGACTGGAACGAGTTCCACGAGCACATGCCCGAGCAGGACCTGCGCGACCAGGGAGGTCGCTGCATGGACTGCGGCGTGCCGTTCTGCCATACCGGCTCGCTGCTGGCCGGCATGGCCGCGGGATGCCCGATCAACAACCTGATTCCCGAATGGAACGACCTTATCTATCACGGTCAATGGCGCGAGGCGCTTGATCGGCTGCACAAGACGAACAACTTTCCCGAGTTCACCGGCCGGGTTTGCCCCGCGCCCTGCGAGGGCTCGTGTGTGCTGGGCATCAACGAACCGCCCGTGACAATCAAGAACATCGAGTGCTCGATCATTGACCGCGGGTTCGACGAGGGCTGGGTTGTGCCCAATGTGCCGACCAAACGGACAGGCAAGAAGGTCGCCATCATCGGCTCGGGACCCGCCGGGCTCGCCTGCGCCGCGCAACTCAACAGCGTGGGACACGAAGTGACCGTATATGAGCGGGCTGATCGCATCGGCGGACTGATGATGTACGGCATCCCCAACATGAAGCTCGACAAGAAGAAGGTCGTGCAGCGTCGCGTCGACCTGATGGCCGCAGAGGGTGTCAGGTTCATCACCAACACCGCGATCGGCGACGATTTGCCCGCCCGCCAACTCATCGATGACTTCGACGCGGCCGTGCTCTGCACCGGTGCAACCAAGCCCCGTGACCTTCCCATCGAGGGCCGCGATCTGAACGGCGTGTACTATGCCATGCAGTTCCTGCACGCCAACACCAAGAGCCTGCTCGATTCCAGCCACAAGGATGGCCAGTTCATCAACGCCGCCGGCAAGGACGTGATCGTCATCGGCGGTGGCGACACCGGAACCGATTGTGTCGGCACGGCCATGAGGCACGGGTGCAAGAGCTTGGTCCAGTTCGAGATACTTCCCAAACCACCCGGCGACCGCGCCGTCGACAACCCATGGCCACAGTGGCCCAAGATTTACCGGCTCGACTACGGCCAGGAGGAAGTCGCCGCCATCTTCGGCGCCGACCCGCGAACCTATTGCATCATGACCAAAAAATTAGTCGGCGACGAGCAAGGCAATCTCAAGGAACTGCACACGGTGCTGATCGAATGGGTCAAAGACGACAACGGCCGGTTTGCTCCCAAGCCAATCCCCGGCACAGAAAAAGTCTATCCCTCCCAACTCGTCCTGTTGGCGATGGGATTTCTCGGCCCCGAGCAGATCATCGCCGAACAACTGGGCCTCGACACCGATGAGCGGTCCAACTTCAAGGCCGAGTACGGCAAGTACGGCACGTCGATCGACGGCGTCTTCGCCGCCGGCGACTGCCGACGCGGCCAGTCGCTGGTCGTCTGGGCCATCCACGAAGGCCGATCCGCCGCCCGCGAATGCGACCGCTACCTCATGAAATCTACGGCGCTGGTGTAGTGACTATCACTTGACACGACAAGGTCGCATCCTGCATCACGGGTCGGTTCATCACTCATTTGATTGGACGAGATGGAAATCCGGCAGACGAATTACTAGACGTTCGCTGATTTAGCCCCGGCTCCCAGCCGGGGAATTCCAGGGGTAACTTAAGATCAAACGTTGCGATGCCGCTGCCCGGATCGCAACCCGCGAGATGTGGGGATAAAGACAAGTTCAGAAGCCGAATCCACCGGCCTGGCGTCAGAACCTTTTTCCAATTTCCCAAACGATGCACGTGATGGCAAACCCGACGTAGACCAGGGAAGCGATGACCATCATGCTCGAGCACAACGCTCCCGGCCGGGCCGACCGGGGCAGGTAACGCCAGTTGATGTAGAGCGTCAGGGGCACGTAAACAGCCATGGCGAACCCTCCCATGTACGCCGCGTTGAACAGGAACCCAAGCTCGCTGACGTTCATCTGCTCCATGGCAAACGTGATCGCGCAACCAGCGACGATCCAGCCGGCGGCGACGATCATGTACCACCAACTCACGTCGCGCTTGTCGGCCCCCCGGAAGTTGGTGTACACGATGTCCGCAATCGACCGGGACACGCCGTCGATCAGCGCCAGTTGCGTACTGAAAAGCGTCGCCACCCCGACGAGCAGGAAGATTGTCCGCCCTGTGGGGCCCCAGACCTCGAACAACACCTGCGCCTGGTCCCAGATCAGCGATCCCCTGCCGGGTACCATCGCGTGCGGGTGCAGCACCGCCAAGGCACCGAAAATAAACAGCAGCATCGTCAAGGAGTTGAGCAGCCAGAAGTAGAGTATCTGGTCCTGGCAGACAAATCCCCACCATCCGCGGAAACGCCGCCGGTTGACGTCGTTGTCCTCGAAGCGGTAACCGATTGCGGCAATCTTTTGCGATCCGCCCCGCAGCGGGTTGGGCATGCTCGCGATGCGCGCCCCCATGCCGATATGCTTGTCGCGCAGGTAAAACGTGTAGAAAAGATTCGCCGTGCCGCCCGCACCGGCAAACACCAACGCAATGAAAAATGCCTTGGCCGTCAGCGGGGGCGTTGTCGCGATCAATGCCTCACCGGTGTACGCAATTGGATACCGAGTTTCCCCGACTTTCATCGTCCATTGCCGTCCCGGATCAACGGTGTCAAACGTCACGCCCTTGTCGAGCGTGTATACGGGCAGATCAAGGTCTTTCTCCAAAGACCGGCGCAGATCCTCCAAGAGTTCGCCCTCGTCGAGCTGATGCACAGCAGCAGCAACATCAGCCTTCTCCAACTTCTTCTCGCGCAGCCAACGCTTGCCCTCCGGTTCGACGTGCCCGACGTTGATCATGCCCTTGCCCAAGTCTCGCCACGTCTGTGCCGAGCCGACGGAGAGGGCGACCAGGATCAGCCCTACCGTGATCAAAACGACCAGGGCGCCGACCGTGCGCTCGACACCCTTGTAGACGATCTTCGGACCGAACAACACGACCGCGACGCCGGCAAACGTGACGGCCGTCCAGAACGTGTCCGATCCCCAACCGCCCGGTCCGACCAGCAGCGCCTTGAGCGCCAGGCCGGACGCTCTACCCCATCCCGGCGCCAGCCAGGCGAGCAAAGTCAACAGGATGAACAGCGGTGCAAAGCCACGCCACACCCGGCAGTATCCGGTGTACACCGTTTCACCTGTGGCGATCGTCCACCGGCCGATCTCGATGTTGATCCACATCTGCAGGAACACGCCGACGGCCGCCGCCCAGACCATGGTCGCGCCGTACTCGGCGACGATGCGTGGCCAGATGACAATCTCGCCCGCGCCGATCGACAGGCCGACCAGAATCACGCCCGGACCGGCCAGCTTCCAGTTCGGCATCGTCTTCTTGGGTAAGTCCTCGCTTTTGAACTCGCCGGGTGATTTCAGCATCGGACCAACTCCACGGAATGGGTGCAGCACACTCTAATAAAATGCTTCACGGGTCACTGGTAGCTGACCGCCGGCCACGCAGCGCCTCGAAAAAATCGGACAATACCCGTCCGCACTCGTCGGCAAGAACGCCTTCGACGACTTCAATGCGATGATTGAACCGCTGATCGGTGACCAGTTCGTACAGCGTGCGCACGCATCCCATTTTCGGGTCGGCGGCGGCATACACCAGTCGTTGGACGCGGGCGTTTATCATGGCGCCGGCGCACATGGGGCAGGGTTCGAGCGTCACAGCAATGCTGCACCCTTCCAATCGCCACGATCCTATCACCCGAGCGGCCTGTTTTAGAGCGATGATCTCCGCGTGAGCCGTCGGGTCATTGGCCGACTCGCGTAGATTGTGAGCTTCGGCGAGCACCTGCTCGTCACGATACACGACCGCTCCGACCGGCACCTCGCCACGACTGGCGGCTTTGGTCGCCTGGTTCAACGCGCAGCTCATCATGATTTCATCTACGGGCGTCACCATAATCAACAGGTTACACTGGCGCGCCATGAAGATCATCTG
>CAUYYV010000117.1:0-9517 GCA_963577075.1 Phycisphaerae bacterium | reverse complement strand
ACAGCCGTGGCTGCGTTCGCAGGGATTTTGCACGTCGAGATAGTTGTTGCGCATGGGGATGAGAAACCGACAGAAGTTCTCGCCCAATGTACCCATCGGCTCGCTGTCGGCCGGGTTTGGCGCGACACGTTGAGCCTTGTCCGACTCGCCCCTGCGACACGCCGTGTGTACTTCGAGCGTATTGAGCGCGACACCGTCGAGTTCGTAGTGATGACTGCGGTCCCGGTTCTTGCCACCCGGTCCCGCGTCCATACAGATCCATTTTTTGAGTTGGTTAGACCATATTTCGGCGATGAAATGGTGATTGAGGATCACTGACCGGGCGGTGTATCCCAGCGCGAGGGCGCACTGCACGAACACGAGGCCGAAGTGTACGCACATGCCGCGGTCGTCCACGGGTGCCGAGAGAATATCAATCGCATCCCATTGGCGATCGCGATGGCCGGTCCACCCGGGCCATTGATGGCAGACCCATTCGCGCAGCAACTTGAACTTCTCAAGTTCGTCACGGCCGCTCTGGACGGCATATTCCAGCGGCCAACGCGTGCGTAGATCGTTTAGCTTGTCACTTGGCGGCTGGTAGACAAAGTCCACGCCGCCGCGAACGATTGTTTCATTGTCGAAGCGTTGCGCTTCAATCTCATCCGGTGGCGGCTCAAGCGACTCGATCTTCGCCGAGAACGCTACGCTGTGGAGCACGGGCGTCTGCAACGGCCGTTCGGATGACAGGCATGCCCGCCACTGCACGTATCGGATCCTGTCCGGTGCAATGGTGTTACCGTCGAGCAACTTGTTCGGCCGATGCCACCCGGACCATTCCTGCGGCGTGTAGGCTGGCGTGCTGCCACCGCGAATGGCGAAGATGATCTGCGTGCCGTTGGGTTCATCGGTGTTGGCGTCGATCGCGATGGCGCTGATCGCGATGCGTGACGCGATGGGGCTGTCACTAATCTCACCGGCCAGGTCGATCGGCACCGATGTGATAGAGCCCCCACGCGGATGTCTGCCCAAACGAAGCTTGACCATGTATTCACCGTCGAGAGTCGCTTCGGCATTGACATGTGCATAATCCCATGTGCGACCACCGTCCGTGCTAAGGGCGCTGCGGTTGGGCGAGAACGACGGGCTGATCCACAACTCGCCGCCGCCCCACAAGACAATCTCGTTGACGCCTGGGCGCAGCCAGTCAGCCGGGACATCGGCGTGATGCCAGCCGCCGTCTTCCTGGTGAGTAATCTGCTCCGCTTCGTGGCCGTTGATACTGATCTTCGAGGGTCCGCCGAACGTGATCACCTGCACCCATGTCGCTTTGGCCGACTCGAGGATCAGTTCCTTCTTCGCCCGCACGGTGTCACTCAACAGCACCTTCTGTAGGCCGTCGCCGATCTCATCCTGTACCAGTACGCTCGGGCTCAGCCGCGCCGTGCCGGGTGACGTCGTCGTGTCGATGGTCAGATCACATCGAGCCGACTCAAAATCCTCTTTCGACTCATAGCCGATCGTGATTTGTTTGGTCGTCATGGTGCCTGCTCCAATAGGCCGACCATGGCACGTTTTTCCTCGTCGGTCAGCGTGCGATTCCCGGCGCGGGCGTTGACGATCGCCTGTGTCGGCGACTTGGCGCCAGGAATGGTCACTGGGTTGACCGGGTGTGAAAAGGTGTAGCGCAACGCTGCGATGACCATGTCGTCACCCGCCTTGAGTTTCGCCTTGAGATTGTCAACCGCGGTGACCCTTCGAGCATACGCTGCCTGACCGTCATCGGTTTCATGCCAGGTGGACCGAATTTCATCGGTGAACTTCGTGTCGGCTGAATACTTGCCTGACAGCAGACCCATCGCCAGCGGACCGCGGATCAGCACCGCGATCCCATGCTGCCGACAATAGGGCAGATACTCCGCTTCCGGGGCGCGATTAAGAAGCGAATAGTCCACCTCGACCACACTGCACGTGTTGTGCGCGTTGAATCTCTTGAGCACGTCCAGGTTGTTGGTCGAGATGCCGTAAGCCCGCACCTTGCCCTGTTTCTGCAGCAGGCCGAACGCTTCAAGATAGATTGCGGGGTCTTCGAGGTTGCCTTCATGGCAGAGTATGACGTCGGCGTAATCACTTTGCAGTCGGTGCAACGATGCGTGCGCGCACAGTCGGATCATGTCAACCGTCGTCTTGGGCACGCCCTGCCCGGTACGCTTGCCCCAATGGCCGATCTTTGTCACGATGTAAACGCGATGGCGTATCCCCGCCACTGCCGCGCCCAGTCGTTGTTCTGACATCCCGTTGGGGATGCCGTAAGACTCGGCCGTGTCAAACAGGTTCATGCCATGTTCGAACGCGCAGCGCACGGTGGCAAATGCCTCGGAGTCGTCCATCTGCCCCCACTGGTTGCCGATGTTCCACGTGCCCATCCCGACGGCCGAAATTCTCCATCCGGTTCTGCCAAAAGGTCTATACAGCATTTTGTCACCACGGTGGTCTGGAACAGGTGCCTTGTCACTTCGGCGTCGAACGTCCTCGCGCCGCGAGCATATAATATATACCCCGTGCCGGATTGACCACATGCCGATGGGACGGGGTTTTCCGCGGGTCCACAACGTTCGGATTAGCCAGTCATCATCCTGCTCCGATTAAGATGCCACCGATGCAAACAGAAGATCGGTGCCGGACGGCTTTCGGGCAGACGGATCAGGCACCCGGTTTACAGCCATGTGATTGCGGTGGCGGATGCCGGGATTCGCGATGACGATATGGGGCGCTGCCGTCGTCGCGTCCCACGATCCCCACACCCAGGAATCCCATGATGCCGCCGCATCGCCGTCCCGCGGCGGCGTGGTTGCGGTATCGTATGCAACTGATGGCCACGACGTTGAGCGATCAGACGGTGCAGATGCACAGCACGCGTATGCGGCCGGTGGGGGCTTACTTCATCGTGCTGGGGATGACGGCGGTGATGCTGGCACTGATCTTTGCGCCAGTGGGCTGGTCTGCGCTGGCATTCGTGGCCCTGGCGCCGGCGGCGGTCGCGGCGGTGCGAGCGGGGGGCACACGCCGACTCATCTGGACTAGCTACGTTGTGGCGGCGTTGTGGTGGTTGTGGATGCTGCGCTGGCTGATCCCGGTGACGGGGTTCGGTTACGTGCTGCTGGCCGGTTTCATGGCCGTTTACCTGCCTGCGTCACTGGTGATGCTGCGGTGGCTGCACCTGGTGCTGCGTGTGCCGGTGATGTTCGCCCTGCCGATGGCATGGGTGACGTGCGAGTTGGTTCGCAGCAGTTGGCCGTCGGGTGGGTTCGCCTGGTTCATGCTCGGCCACAGCCTGGCGCCGTACGAGCCGGCCCACGGCCTGTCGCGGCTGATTCAGGTCGCCGACATGGTCGGTGATTACGGCGTCAGCTTTCTCGTGGCGATGACCAGCGGGCTGATCGCCGACGCCCTGACGATGCAGCTATATCTGAGGGGACGGGGATCTCGTCGGCGTGTCAACCCACGCGTGACGGTGCTGGCGGGCGTTTGGGCCGCCGTGATGGCCGTCGCGATGACCTATGGGTATATAAGGATCGAGCAGGTCAAAAGGGCCGAGACCCCGATCGCACGTCTCGCTGTCGTGCAGACCGATGTGCCGGTGAGCAATCGGGAAAGGCCTAAGCCCGGTCAGGTGCAACAGGCCTGGCAGACGATGCTCGGCCTGACCCTGCTCGTGGCCAAGGAGGATCCGAAGCCGGACGTGATCGTTTGGCCTGAAACAGTTGTGCCGGCGGCCCTCAATGCCGAGGCGCTCGAGACGGTGGCCGAGTCGGCCCAATACGACGGTGACATTCGCGACCTCGTCCGTACGACACGCGTACACCTGCTCGTTGGAGCGCCCGCTGCTTACCACGAGCCGTATCACCATTACAACGCCGCGTTTCACTATCGCCCGGATGCAAGCCAGGCGACCCGACGATACGACAAGATTCACCGCGTGCCGTTTGGCGAGTACATCCCGTGGGTCGAATGGTGGCCCTGGCTCAAGCAACAATTCATCGCCCACCTCACCCCTTACGACCATGATTACACCCTGACGGCCGGCCGGGCGCCGGCGGTGTTCGAGATGGCGTTGGACATCCCGCCGGCGGACGCGGCGACTCGATCGCATACGGTGCGGCTGGCGACGCCGATCTGTTTCGAGGACACCGATGCGCGGTTGTGTCGGCAGATGGTGTACGGCCGCGATGGTCGCAAACGTGTCGATGTACTGGTGAACCTGACCAATGACGCGTGGTTCTGGCCTCAGGAGCGCGTGCAGCATCTGCAGATTGCCGTGTTTCGCAGCGTTGAGAACCGCGTGCCCATCGCACGCAGCGTAAACACCGGCGTAAGTGGTTTTATCAGCGCTGCCGGCGAAATCCTGAAACTGGCCGGTGAGCCATCGAACCGGCTGGGCCGCAGCGTCGTAATCCAACAGATCAAGACTAACGACATCGTGACGATATTCGGTGGCGTCGGGCACGTGCCGGCCGTGGCCGTGGCGGTGCTGACCGTGGGATTGTGCCTGGCAGGCCTGATCGGCCGAAGAAGACTGGGATAGCAACCCGTTCGAGAGCCGGCGTACATGATGATTGCGAATCGAGTTGACTCAATGATTTATCGATCATGGCGGAGGTGTGCCGTGGTGTGCCTGGCGGTGGCTGTCTCCGCCGGCTGCACAACTTTACACAGACCGTCGCCGCAATCCGAAACAGACGTGGCCGAGGCACGCCGCCGCGCGATCGAGCAGGTGCTGGCATCATCGCGCAGCGATGACCCACGCCTGCGGATCCGAGCGATTGAAGCGGGCCATGGTCTTGAAGATCACGTCGTGCAACTTGCGCGGCTGGGTCTGGCCGACGCCAACGACGGCGTGCGCTTCGGCGCAGTGGTGACGGCCGGCAAGTTTCGAATGAAAGGGCTTGCGCCGACGCTTGAGCATCTTCGTGGCGATCCGTCGCCGTCTGTTCGCGCCGCAGTGCTGTTCGCCTTGCAGCGATGTGGCGCGCGGGTGGATCTGAGCCCGTTGGCGACAATGTTAAAAAACGCGGACCCGACGTTGCGCGCCAACGCGGCGTTGCTGCTGGGCCGGCTCGGTCAGTCCAGCGCCTTGCCCATGCTCAAAGACATCGCTCGGCTGGGTCAGTCGCCGTACATGTCGGCACGCGATCACGCGATGGTGAAAATCCAGATTGCCGAGGCCATGATCCTCCTGGGCGACGAGGGCGGTCGAGACCCGATTCGCACGGCGGCGTTCAGTCAGCACGAGTACCAGCGGGAGGTGCGGGTGATGGCCGTGCGCATGCTCGGCGAGTTGGGCGATCGTGCCTACAGCGGCGCACTGCTGCCCCTGTTGAGCAGGGACCCGGTCGAACTTCGGGTCGCGGCGGCCGAGGCCCTGGCCCGGCTTGGTGGCCAGCATGGGCTCGATCCGGTGCTGGGTGCCTGCCGGCTCGACGTGCCAATTCGTGCCCAAGCGGCTCTGGCACTGGGCTGGTTTGATGATCCCCGTGCTGGGCGGGCCCGGGTCGGTTTGCTCGACGACGAGGCCGAGGTGGTCCGTCTGGCCGCTGCGGCGGCGATTATCAGGGCAACCGGCCCCGAATAATGCTAGGATGGACTAGCTTTGGGCAGTGGCGGGACCAAGCGGTTGCGTCTGGTCGCTCCGGGCCGTGGTTCACCGCCAATGCCGACAGACCGGGCGTTAGGGCCTTAGTTAGTTGACAAGATGTTCCCAACGCGGTAAATGTGTACACTGCCTTACGCAGGTGGGTTCGCTTCTCGACCACTGCGGCACCCCGATGCCTTCCTCACACGAGCGTGCTGAGAGGAATTCACTTTGAGTAATCTGACCAAAGTATTCGTCGTGCTGGTCGCCATGTTCTCGGTCATGCTCGTTGCCGTGGTCGTCACCTTCGTGGCCAACCAAGGACATCTTGGCAACCAGTTGGAAGTGGCCCAATCCCAGAACAACGTGTTGGAGAAGATGGCTAAGGGCGCTCAGGATTTGCGCGAGCAACTCATCAAGGAATTCGGGGATCAGTTAGATGAATTGCAGGGACAGTTGACCGAGGCCAAGGAGAAGGAAAGCATTTACAACACGGATCTGGCCCTGCTCGAAGCGAATCTGATCAAGGAGAAGGGCCGCAACGAACGGCGACAGGCCCAACACTCACAACTTGTGTCGGACATCGGCCGGTTGGCGCTTATGCTCGAGAAATTCGATGCCGAGTTAATCGAGATGCGTGGAAAAGTTCGCGAGAGCACCACCGAGGTGATCACTCTCAATGAACAACTTATGGAAGCCACCGCACAGGCCAATGCCCTCGAGCGGGCGCGTCGGAGCCTGCAAGAGGAAAACGTCAAATTGGCTAAACTCGTGCAGGAGTACGAGGAAGATGTGCGCTTGCTGGGCAAGGTTGCGGGGAGGCGGCCCAAGAAGGCCCCCGCGCACGCCTCGGAGGAATACCCGATTTACGGGTTGATTACCGCAACCGAGCAGCGTGACGACGAGACCTACGCCGGTATCAATGTCGGTAGTATCGACGGGGTCGACGAGAACATGGAGTTCCTGATATCGCGGGATGGCCAACTGGTCGGCACGCTGATCATCGACGTGGTCGAAGAGCGGGCGGGGTACGGCAAGGTCGACCTGATGGTCGATGCGGTTGCCCAGGGCGACCAGGTTATCTCGGGTGAATGACGACGGCCGGCCGAGGATTTGGGCCTCGGTCTCTCGCGATGATGGCCTTGGGAGCAGATAGATGAGCCAGTTAGGCGTGGGTCCCCCCGAACGACGAGACGACAAGCCTGTCAGCAACGTTTACACTGCACTCATGTTTGTGGCGGCTGCCGCTTTGCTGATGGGGATCGTGGTCGTCTGGTACCGTAGTTATGTCCTTTTCGACATGGCCAACCCCTTCGTCAGTGTCCAAGGTGGATAGCCCTCTTTCTCCCCACGCCAAACACTGTACAATGCCAAATGTGCCGTGAGGCCAGTTGAATGGTATGGGTTGCTAAGAGCAGGGGCATGTCCGGTTGATATTTGACAAGGTCCTAAGCTGGTTCAGTGTGGATATGGGTATCGACCTGGGCACGTGTAACACACTGGTGTGCGTGCGTGGTGAGGGGATCGTGCTCAACGAGCCGAGCGTCGTCGCGGTGCAGAAGGGCACAAATAAGGTAATCAACAACGGCCAAGCCGTCGGCTGGGTCGCCAAGGAGATGCTGGGCAAGACGCCCGGGTCGATCTCGGCCATCAGGCCGCTCAAGGACGGCGTGATCAGCGATTTCGAGATCACTGAAGCGATGCTTGCCTACTTCATCCGCAAGGTGCAGGGCCGGCACATGCTCGCTAGGCCTCGCGTGGTCATTGCCGTGCCCAGCGGCATCACGGCGGTTGAGAAACGCGCAGTGTTGGATTCGGCCGAGCGTGCCGGTGCGCGTCGTGTGTACCTCGTCGAGGAGCCGATGGCCGCCGGCATCGGCGCCAACCTACCGATCGTCGAGGCCACCGCATCAATGATTGTTGACATCGGCGGCGGCACGACGGAAGTAGCCATCATGTCGCTGGCGGACATCGCCCAGTGTGAATCGATCCGCGTTGCCGGCGATGACATGGACGAGGCGATCATCAACCACATGAAAAAGGCGTACAACCTGATGATCGGGGAGCAGATGGCCGAGAAGATCAAGATCGAGATCGGCTCGGCCGCTGATGACGGGCAGGAGCGGTCCATGGAAGTGCGAGGCCGCGACATGATTTCGGGCTTGCCGCGCAAGACGATGGTCAGCGGCGAGGAGATCCGCCAGGCGTTGCAGGAGCCGCTGGCGGGCATCATCGAGACGGTGACCCGCACGCTCGAGCGGACCGAACCGGAGTTGGCGGCCGATCTGGTGGACAACGGCATTGTGCTCGCCGGCGGCGGTGCGTTGCTGCGAGGTATTGATACGATCATCTCGCAGGCGACCGGGCTGGACGTGCGTGTCGCCGAGGACCCACTGACTTGTGTAGCGCGTGGAACGAGTATCTATCTTGAGCACCTCGAGGAGTGGGGGCCGACTATGGACAGTGACCTCGACGATCTTTAGGCCCTCTGGCCGGTGCTAATGCGACATCCCTGGCTCAACTCCCGATATGCTCAACCGATCGTTGTGGCGTTGTTGTTCATTTCCAGCCTGCTGCCGCCCGGAGCCGCGGCATTGGTTTCGCATCTGCCCGACAATTTCGTCAGTGCCGTGATGTCGCCGATCAACCGTCCGCTTCACTTGTTGTCGCTGCGCATGCGAGGCCCGGACTCGGCGCAGGCGGATGACCAACCGGTTGATCGTGAGAGGCTAAACCGGCAGGTTCGCCAATTGCAGGAGCGGCTCGAGCGTGCTCAGGAGACGATTCGACAACTCAGTGGCGTTCAGAAGCGATTGCAGTGGGTCGAACCGCGGTTCCCGCACGCCGAAGTCACCGCCACGAATCCCCACCCTAGCTGGCCGACGATCACCATCAGCAGGGGTCGTGTCGATGGTGTCGAAGTTGATCTGGTCGCCTGTGCCGGCAGTGATCTGGTCGGTCACGTCATCTCTCGGACCGAGTTTAGCGCCACTGTCGCGTTGCTCACCCAACTTCAGGCGTATTTCGAGGTCCGCTTCGTGCCGTCGGATCTATCATCGAACACGATGTCGGATTTGACCCATCCGCTGCGCCGTACCGCTGCGCAACTCGTCTATGATGCGGACAAGCATGTATTCGTGACTGATCTGGGCGTCGATGCGGCCCGAGCGGTGCGGCAGGGTGATGAGGCGATTCTCGCTGATCCACGCTGGCCACGTCACGCCCACGGCCTGACCGTCGGCGTTGTCCAGTCGGTCGTGCCACACAACGCCGACCCGGCGCGTCAGCGGCACGTGTATGTCAAGCCGCGCGTTGATTTGTTGCGCTTGGCCCAGGTGATTGTGCTGATGCCGCCAACGCCGGGAGACGCCGACTGATGCGTTGGTTTGTCTTCGCCGGCTTCGTGTTCGTCATGCTCGCCATGCAGCAGGGATTTGCCTCACTGTTGGAAATCGGGGGCGTCCGTCCGAACCTGCTGTTAATCGTGGCCGCGTACATCGCGCTGGCGGCGCCGCCGGCGACGGCGCGTTGGGCCGCCATGGTACTTGGCCTGCTTGTCGATCTGACCGATCCGTATTTCGTCGTCGCTGGTGCGTCCCATGCCGGCGTCGTGCTGATAGGTCCGGCAGCGCTGGGATTCCTCGCCGGCGCGGTGGTGGTGGTCGAGTTGCGCGGCCTGATGTTTCGTGATTCGCCCGTGTCGCTGCCGGTGATCGTGTTTATCAAAGGTATTTTTGTGAGCCTGGTGATCGTGGCGCTGCTATCGCTGCGCTGCTTGGTGTGGGGCCAGGGCGATGCACTGGGCACCTTTAGTGCTGCCGACGAGTTGGTGTACCGGTTCTGGCAACTTCTCTACACCGCAGCCGTCGCCTTTCCGCTGGGGCTGGTGCTGATATCTCTCGATCG
>CAUYYV010000116.1:0-9542 GCA_963577075.1 Phycisphaerae bacterium | reverse complement strand
CATCAAGAGATCGTGATTAGACAAAGCAACCGGATTACCGCTCGTTATGGGCGGATTTGCGGGCATCGCCACGATGGTGAAAGTCCGAATAAGAAATGCAACGGCGTGACAATCCGGTGACACGCAAGAAAAAACGGCGACATGGTGGCCGCCGTTCATGAGTCAGATCAATTACCTGTCAACTCGGCGCGCCGCAAGAGGCAGCCTTGCCTGCTGATTTAGAGCAGCGCCAGCACGCTCTGCGGATTCGCGTTGGCGATGGACAACATGCTGGTCGACGCCTGGACCAGGATCTGATTGCGAGTCAGATTGGCGGTCTCGGAGGCGAAGTCCGTATCGCGGATGATGCTCTCGGCGGCGATCGTGTTCTCCAGCCCGATGCCGAGCGACCGGATGGTCGACTGCACGACGTTGCTCTGGAACGCCCCGATGCGACCGCGAAGGTTGCTCACATCGTTGATGGCCTCGTTGACGATCTTCTGGGCCATCTCCAAGTTGCCGCTGACGATATTGAACGTCTTGCCAGAACCCAGATCATCCAGAAAACCCAAGGCGTTGGAGCCGAGATTGCGTGATGCGACGTTACCAATACCCAGTCGCACCTGGTTGGTGATGTTGATCTGCGGACCGAGGTTGAACTGCGCGCCACCGTCGAGCACGTTCAGTGCGGTGAAGCTGCCCAGTTCCTGGGCGTGAGCGCCGGCGACGGTGTCATCGGCATCAAGCGTAAGGCTGATATCCAACGCGTCGGTGGCAATCGACAGCCTCGTGCCCCTACCTGCCGCGGTGATGCCGTTGATCACGCCGCGGACATCCTGGCCGCTGTCACGAATCTCGGCGGTTATGGCCGTGAAGGCTGTACTCGTGCCACTGGCCAGAGTCTCGTTGGTTGGCATGGGCTGATCGATCGATCCGACGAGGCTGACCGGTGCGTTCTTGATATCGAACGAGACGAACTGGCTGGAGCCAAACTCGTCGGTCTTCAATTCGACGAAGTTACCACTGGTCAGGGCCGACACACCGGTGACATCCTTGAACTGGTTGATCGCGGCGGTCACTGCCTCGATGGCGGTGCCGGAGCTGAACGAGAACTCGCGAGTCCCCTTGGTGCCGGCCAGTTCGAAGGTAAGCCGCTCAGTCGCGTCGCCACCGCCGGTGTCGACGAAGGTGCCGCCGAGGTTGATAAACAGACCCGCGCGCTGCGCAGACCCGGTGACCACGACGTTGACAGCGACACTTGAACCGGTAGCAATCTTTGAGCCGAACACGTCATGGTCGCTGACGTGCGTGTTGACGGCACTGACCTGGAAGTCATGGCTGCCGTTGAGCAATTGCGTGCCGTTGAAAGTTGTGGTGGATGAGATCCGGTCGATTGTCTGCAAGATCTGATCAAGTTGGAGTTGATTGGCCTCTTTCTCCTCCGTGGTCAGACCGGTTTTCGATCCGTTTTGCCCGATCAAACCCTGCACTTCCACCAGGAGTCCGCCGATCTCCTGCAGTCCCCCCTCGACAATATTAGCGATCTGATCGGCGCGTTCGGCATTGCCGATCGCCGCCTCGAGTGCCTTGATCTCCGACCGCAACTTTTCACTGGCGACCAGGCCGGCCGGATCGTCCGCACCCCGGTTGATCCGGTAACCCGTACTCAGCCGCTCGAGCGATCTGGTCAGATTCGTGTTGTTCTGCCCCAGTGTTCTCTGGACCAGAAGTGATGTGACGTTGCTGTTGATTCGACTCATCGCTGTGTTTCTCCCAAATCCTTGGGCTTCTTATAAAGCCTGACTGATTTGCCTCTACCCTTCTTGCCCAATTGGGCCTGCCGTGGCAGAGTTCCCCATTGCAACGTACGGTTTCGCTGTCATGATCGGTATCCACTACCCAGCGCAATCACGAGAATCAGGCCGGTGATCACAAATTCATATTGTTCAGTGAGTCCCGACCGTGACAGGTGCTAAATTAGGCACAGAGATAACAGGTGATTTCGCTCGGTGCAGCCGTCACGGTCGGCAAGACCGGAAGGCCAGGCAGGCAGACCGACACCGACATAGCCAACACTGCCAATACTGATCATTGGATGAAATGCGTTTATCGTGCCTCGCAGTGGTTTTACTCATGCACGAGTTCCAACTCAAAATTGTCAAGCTGAAAGTTGACGCCGACAGGGTCCAAAATATGCATTCCGGTGGCACCTCCTCTTAGCAGGACCTCAGTGTCAACGCAGTGGTAACGGCCGACAATTTCTCCATCGCGACGCCGTCGGATGGTCGCATCCAAAACGACCTGATCGTCACGATATCGAGATTCGAGTATCAAGGTATACCATGCATCAAACTCGAAAGGCGAAAGCGGATAGACCCTTCCAGAATCGAGAGCCTTGCCGGTTTCCTCGTTCTGCCCCAAGAGGCCGAAAAATCCCTCAGTAACGATGTACAGTTTGTAGAAATTTAACTGGCCGTACTTGCCAATCGGCAGCGCGCCGACGAGGCCCCGCACAGACGAATTAAAATAGTGGCGACGTCAGCGGGAACGGCAAGGCATCAGGCCAACGGACCCTGACCGGGCTCTTCCTCGGCGCCAGGAAGCCGTTTTGATTCGATGTCCTCGATGTAGGCCATCGTCCGATCCAACTCGCGCTTCAGGTGGCGCACACGCAGCAGCGACTTGACGCGAGTGATCAACTCCAGTTTATTGACCGGCTTACTAAGGAAGTCGTCGGTGCCGGACTCGATGCCTCGCTCGATGTCGCCCAGTTCGTTGAGGGCCGTGACCATCATGACCGGGATGGACCTGGTCGCCGGATCCTCCTTGATCTTGCGGCAGACCTCGAAACCGCTCATTCTCGGCATCATGACGTCCAACAACACCAGATCCGGCGGCGATTGGGCCGAGTCTTCGATTATCCTGATCGCTTCGATACCGTCGGGCGCCGTGACAATGCTGCAGGGCAATGCCTCTAGATAAGCCTGCAGTAATTCCACGTTCTGGGCGTTGTCGTCAACGATCAATATGGTGGACTGGCCCAGATCCAATTCTTCCGACGCGCTTCGATCCGGGGCAACGCCTGGCTCGGGCACCGTGTGGGCAGAAGGACCTGACGATGAATTGAAGGCTTCTGATGTACTCATGGCTTGAGTTTCCCGCATATCTGATCAAGTTGGGCGGCGAGACGAACGAGCGCCGCATCGCCAACCAGCCCAACTAAATCGCTCAGTCTCCCACGAAGCGCCGCGAGGTCTTCGAATGTGTCGACATCGAACCACGGGTCGAGGTCAACCAAATCGACGCCCGCCCGTCGGGCCGCGGCATGTGTCTGATGGTACACCGTGTCGCCGCCCCAGTCGATTGCCTGAACCAATAGCGGCTGCGGTCGGCATGAGGCGAGCGTCCAATACCCTCCGTCCGGAACAGGGCCCAAGGCTGCATCAGCCGTATCCAATGCCGGCAGGATCGACTCCAGCACTGATACGGGCATGTCCGGACTGTCGACCCCGAGAAAGATGACCGGGCCGGGCCGCAGCCGCTGCCAGACCGAGAGCAGCCGGTCGCCCAGGTCCCCCTGCCCCTGGTCGATCACCAGCCAGGACGAGTCGATCTGCGGCAAGCCAGGGCCCTGCGGGTTGACCGCGTCCATCGCCAATACCAAGTCAGTGCGGGCATCGTGGCTGAACGATTCGCCGACCCGATGGAGGACGCAATGGAGCATGGCGCCCTGTACTGCGGCCGCCTGCTCAGCCGTCAACGGCCCAATCAGGCGTGTCTTGACACGACCGGGAATCGCTGCCTTGGCCATCACCACCACGCTCGCCATCGCGGCCGTAGTAGTAATAGATGCTCGATGTTCTTGCAACCTACTATTCTGCCTTATAGCCATGAAACAATCACCATCTGGGCTGCCCGCGCCCCCGGATACCGGCCTCACGTAGCACGCCCCGACAGGGACATCGTGGCTCACAATTTACAATTCATAACTAAATTGGCCATGTCTGCCCGCCACGCCCAATCCGGAGGCGGACATGGGGCGGACTGGTGGGAAGTCAGGACCCCCAAGTTCAAAAGCCCAATCCCCGATACCCGAATCACACCCTTGCCAGAGATGGCCCCCGGCACGCGGGACGCCACGATTGGGTCAACAGTCAAATCAACAAGCGTACCCGTTCCGGTTTCTGGCCGGTTTCCGAAATATCATCGAAATATCGTACCTGTCCTGTTTTATTAGCCGGTCGGAGCGAGAACGGTGAGATCGCTTATGGGGTTGCCTCCGCGAGCTTGAACGTGGGGAGAGGATACCGCCTTCGCACCTCGCCGGACACCAATTTCAACGCCGCGCCTGCGGTGATGTCGGTGCGATTGTCACCGACGACACGGGTCAACAGTGTCGTGCCCTCGGGCAGCGCCACCTCGGCGAGAACAATAGGCACCTCGTCAAAGAAGCTCGGATGATTGGGTCGGTGGACGCAGGTGAACGCCAACACCGTGCCGAGACCGCGGGTGGTCAACCAGCCGACGTTGTCTGAAAAACACCGGGTGCAGAATGGCCGCGGATAGAAATAAACATGCCGGCAATCCTCGCAACGTTGCACCAGCAACACCCCTTCGTCACGCCAGGCCTCGAGGAACGGCCGGTTGACGGGAGTCTCGCGGGGTTGCGGGTAGACGGGCAAATCGGTCGGCGTGTCGGCACTCATGACACCACCTCCAGCACCGCCGCCGAGGTCGACAGGCCATGGCCGTAACCGACCATGCCGTAACCGGAGGCGAGACCTCGCCGCGCGCAGGCAACCTGGCGCCGCCCGGCTTCGCCGCGCAACTGGCACACACCTTCGGTGACCATCATCAGACCACCGGCCATGCCCGCCTGGCCGACGGACAACTGGCCGCCGCCGGTGTTGAGCGGCAACGAGCCATCGTGGGTCATGGTGTTGGCATCGAGGAACGGCCCAACCTCGCCCTTCTTGCAGAATCCCAGATCTTCCAACTGGATGGCGACCATGATCGGGTAGTCGTCGTAAGCGTTGACGAACTGCATGTCGGCGGGGCCGTAACCAGCATCGTTCCACAGCCGCTCGCGATACAGCGTCCAGCCAGCTTCCAGTGGCGTAATTTCGCCCGGCGGGTGGTTGTGGCGTTCGTAGCCGGACAGCACGCGCACGCCTTTGCCTTTCGGCGCCCGGTCGAGCGGCCCAACAACCACCGCGTCGGCACCGGCACACGCCATGACACAATCGAAAAGCCTCAGCGGGTCGGCAATGAGCCGGGCGTTCAGATAGTCGTCCATGGTCATCGGTGCGCGCAGCAGGGCGTTGTCGTTGAGGCCGGCGTTGGCACGCTGATCGATGCAGATACGGCCCAACTGCCGGCGCGTGGTGCCGAAGCGCTGCATGTGTTTTTGCGTCACCAGGGCGAACAGGCCGTTGGGGCCGCCGAAGCCGTGCGGCGTGACATAGTCGTGCAAGGCGCCGTTGAGGTCGTCCATCATATCGAACAGGCCCTGTACATCGTAGGCATCGCCGACGACGACCAGCACGGTTTCCGCCTGCCCGGCCTCGACTGCGCGAATGGCGTTTAACAACGCAGCGATAGGCCCACCGCTGCCGCCGGTGACTACATAGGCCCAACCGATGGAAATGCCGAACTGCTCGGCCAGGGTCGCCGCGTTGTCCGGCGGCAGTTGGAACGAGCCGACCGCGAGACCGTCGATGTCTTGCATGCCGAGCCCGGCACTGGCCAAGGCGCGCCTGGACGCATCGGCGAGGAACCCCATGAGGCCGCGGTCGCTTTTCTTCTCATAAACCGACTGGCCGTAACCGATGATGCCGACGTCGCGTGACATGCGTGCCGTCCCTCCTCCTAGATGATGCCGTCGGAGCCAAGCGCACGGATTCGGTCTTCGGGAATCCCCAACAGATGGCGATAGACGTGGTCGTTGTCCGACCCCATGGGCTTGCCGGCCCAACGGATTTTGCCCGGCGTGCGCGATAGCTTAGGTACCGGCGCCGGCATCTTCAACGTCCCCAGCAGCGGCTCGGCGATCTCGGCAATCATTTCGCGGGCGCAAATGTGGGTATCGTCGAATACATCGGCCATGTCATGGACCTTGCCGACGATGACCCGGTGGCGCCCCATGGTTTCCAGTACCGTCTCGGTCTCGTTTTCGCCGAACCACTTGGCGACCTCGGCATCGATGATGTCGCGATGTCGGATGCGGTTGGCCATGGTGGTGAAACGTTCGTCGTCTTTCAGGTCCGGCCGTTGCATGCCGTCGAGCAACGCCTGGAACAACCGGTCAGAACCGATGGATAGCGCCACGTGACCGCCGTCGCGGGTGGCATAGACGTTCCGCGGCACGTCTTCCTGCATCTGGTTACCAACCCGCTGCTTCATCTCGCCGGTCTGATCCCAGCGAAGCACCGCCGTCTCAATGATGCGTAGCAACGGCTCGTAAAGTGCGGTGTCGACGACCTGCCCGCGGCCCGAACGCCGACGCTCCTCCAACGCCGCCAACGCGCCGAAGGCGGAAAAGATGCCGGCCAGATAATCAGCCATCGGAAACGACGACACCATCGGACCACGGTCGGCATAGCCGGAAAATGAAGCCAGTCCGGCGAAGCATTCGGCGATGGTGGCATAGCCGCCGCCGCCGCTCATCGGGCCGCTTTGGCCGTAGCCGGAAACCCGCACCCAGACGGCACCGCCTTCGGCCGCCGCCAGGCTCGCAGGTTCGAGGCCCCAACGCTCCATGGTGCCAGGGCGGAAATTCTCGATGACGATGTCCGAGCGCCCGATCAGGTCCATCGCCAGATCACGGCCGTCGGGCCGGGAGATGTCTAAGGTGATGACCCGCTTGCCGCGCGCCATGGAACGCCAAAGCAGTTCTTCGCCATCCTTGAACGGCGGCCATTGGCGCAGCGCGTCAGGGCTACCGGGTTTTTCCACCTTGATGACCTCGGCACCGAAGTCGGCCAGCATGGTGCCGCAAAACGGCCCGGCCAGCATGGTGCCGAGTTCGAGCACGCGCATACCCACCAGCGGTCCCGCCGTCTGCTCATCATTGTCAAGGGTTTCGTCCATCACCGTCGAGAGCAGCGTACTCACTGGAGCGATGTTTGTAAGTTCGCTTTTGGTGTGCGCACAATCGACGACACCAGCAAACCGAAAATCAGGAGTACGTATCCAATCATAACTTCCCGGGCCATCAAACGGGAACGGCATTCAGCGTAGAAGAGGAACGCCCCAAGCGCAAGGAGGATGGTGGGAATCCACTTGAAAGCCGTGCTCATGTTCGATCCTCCACGTTGTGCGGCGTATTAGTTGTCGGGCTGGCACCCTGACGCTGGGCCGTGTGCGGAAGCAGCAACGGCCTGCTGCCGCAGCATGTGGTCGACGAGGGTGATGGCCATCATCGCTTCAGCCATGGGCACGAATCGGGGCAGGAGGCAGGGGTCGTGTCGGCCTTTGGTGGCGATCGTGGTCAACTCGCCTTGGCTGGTCACCGTCGGTTGCTCACGCGGCAGCGAACTGGTCGGCTTGACGGCGCAGCGGATCACGATCGGCATGCCGGACGAGATACCGCCGAGCATGCCGCCGTGGCGGTTGGTGAGGGTATGAATTTTTGATTTTTGATTTTTGATTTTTGATTTGAAGATATCATTGTTTTCGCTGCCGCGCGCCGTGGCGACGGCGAACCCCGCACCATACTCGACACCCAGTACGGCGGGGAGGCTGAACATCGCTTTGCCCAGGTCGGCTTTAAGCTTGTCGAACACCGGCTCGCCCCAACCGGCGGGTACGCCGGTCGCCACGATCTCCGCGACACCGCCTATCGAGTCCTGTTCGCTGCGCATCTGCTCGATCAGTTCGATCATCTTATCTGCGACCCGGGGATCGGGGCAGCGCACGATGTTGGCTTCGACTTGCGCGAGCGAGACGGCGGCTGGATCGGGCACATCCGCGACGAGCGAACCGATCTGCCGAACGTAACCGACAATGCCCACGCCATGCTGGGCCAGCAATTTCTTGGCGACCGCACCGGCGGCGACGCGCACGGTCGTTTCACGGGCGCTGGACCTGCCGCCGCCGCGATAGTCGCGAAAGCCGTACTTGGCGTCGAACGTGTAATCGGCGTGTCCGGGCCGGTACTTGTCCTTGATCTCGCTGTAATCGCGCGAGCGTTGATCGCGGTTGGGGATCAATATGGCGATGGGCGCGCCGGTGGTTTGGCCCTCGAACACGCCAGAGATGATTTCGGGAACGTCCGCTTCCTGCCGCTGCGTGGTGACCTTTGACTGGCCGGGCCGGCGACGGTCAAGGTCCGGCTGGAGGTCAGCCTCGCCCAACGCCAGCCCGGGCGGCACGCCGTCGATGATGACAACATATCCCGAACCGTGGCTTTCGCCGGCCGTGGTGATCCGAAACAATTGTCCGATGCTGTTGCCGGCCATGTATAGCGAATCTTACAGGGGTGCCGGCTGGTTCCACGAGCCGGCGAAGACAAATTGTGACAACGGCTCACGGCTGCGCGGCGTGCGGTCACGGTCACCATGGCCAGGGTCGGATCCCGGATCGGCCGCATAACCAAGTGCCAGCGCCGTCACCGGGTCGTGACCGTCGGGGATGGCGTACGCCTGACGCGTCGCGTCCAGATCGATCCCCGCCATCTCGTGTACACCCAGGCCCAAAGCGACCGCCTGCACCGTCAGGTTCGCCACGGCCAAGCCCACATCGTGCTGGGCGACACGGTTGGGCTTGCCGTTACGTGTAAACGTCTTAGCAGCAATCGTGATCATCAGCACGCCCGCCTGCCGCGCCCACGCCTGGTTGGCCTGCACCAGGCAGGCGAGCATCTTTGCGAACCCGGCTTCGTCGCCGCGTTCCGCCACGAGAAACGACCAAGGCTGCTCATTAAAGCTCGATGCCGCCCAGCGAGCCGCCTCGAGGCATGACCGCAGCTTGGCGGGCTCCACCAACCGGGGATCGTATGCATAGGGGCTGAACCGATCAGCCAGCAGGTCATTAATAGGATGGTCCAAATTTGCGCGTTTGACGTGTACTGATGGCATGGCAAACATTATAACCTCAACCCCGTGGCGATGGGCTAGGCCCAACCACCGCGACGTAACGGCTCATGCAAAAGTGCCTATATGGCGTTGCAAAGAACAACGCCGACCTTTCGGTCGGCGTTGTCAATGGTTGCTTCGTTGCCTACCGCGTGTTTACGCGGCCCGCTGATAACGACGTGTGCTGCTGCGACGAGCGGCACTGAACTTGATGGTACGCGTCACGTTGCTCTGCTGGGTGCGACGCGAGGCCGCGGTGCTCGTGCGCCGCTTGGGCGTGGAGCTGGCCTGGCGACGCGCCACGGTGCTGGTGCGACGCGAGGTCGCCCGGGTGCGGGGCGTGGCACTGGCCGTGGTGCTGGCGCGACGCGAGGCCGCGGTGCTCGTGCGCCGCTTGGGCGTGGTGCTGGCCTGGCGACGCGCCACGGTGCTGGTGCGACGCGAGGTCGTCCGGGTGCGTGGCGTGGCACTGGCTGTGGTGCTGCGACG
>CAUYYV010000115.1:0-9660 GCA_963577075.1 Phycisphaerae bacterium | reverse complement strand
GTCGGTGCAATTATTGTCTTCTTTGGCATCCGGGGTCTTATCAAGGCACAGGCCAGTGTCGACTGGCCCTCCTCATCAGGGAAGATTGTCGCATCGTCCGTTGAACATCATCGCAGTACTGGAGAAAAAGGCGCAACCTATCATGCGGACATATTGTACGAGTTCTCGGTTGATGGAACTATCTTTAACGGAACTCGCGTCGCCTACGGAGACTATGGCTCAAGCAGCCCATCGCACGCAAGGAGGATAGTCAACCGCTATCCGGAAAAAAAGATCGTCACGGTGTACTACATGCCCGAGAATCCAGAGGAATGTCTTCTGGAGCCCGGGATGAAATTACAAGCTTGGTTTTTTCCCGGCTTGGGGTTGGTCTTCTTCACCGTTGGCTGCCTGATGGCGTATTTCTCACGCCCGAAGAAAACCAGTGACAAGCGGGACCAAATATTTGCAACAGGCCCTGATGCGTAGGGGGCTTGGAGGTGGATTTCCACAGGACTGGAGGTGCCACGTAAATAATGATTCCCCTTGCCCCTGATCGCGACAAGACGCCGATGCCTTTGCCTTCTAATCGCCGGTAGCAGGATTGCGATCAACAGAGCAATGGTCGTGATCACCACCAGAAGCTCAATCAGCGTAAAAGCTTTACCTTCGCGCTTGCTCACTATCCTGGGTCTGCCGGCGGGCAACTCCACCAACGTAAGGGATCGCTTGGTACGCCCAATCGATGATCCGGCAATGTGATTCATGGCACATCGACCGGTGCTGTTAGAACACCGCCAGGAGCTGTTTATCTTTACCCGGCCGCGATCGGAAGGGGCATCCATGTATCGATCAATTGCGTAACTTTGAGATTGCCCAGGCTGGCTTGTGCATCTTCAGGTGCGCATTTCAGTAAAGCCGGGAACAATCCGAACGGCTTGTTGCGTTGCATCGCAGGTCGTTTTGCCTGTCCCGCTTAAGGCAGCTCGAACGTGCCGCCGCCGGCTTTTTTGAGTCGGCCCAGTTCGGCGAGTTTGTTCCACACGTCCATCGGGTATTGCGCCGGCGGGGTGATGGCGACAATGTTCGATGATCGGCCGGCGGTGACGTAGCGATTGCCCAGGCTCGACTCGTCGTCACGGCGCATCGACTTGAGCTTGCGTCGAAACGCCCGCAGCGCCCGCTTGAGGTTGGCCTCGTCCAGTGAATCGTGCCCGGCGTCGGCGGCCAATTGGCTGCGCATCTGGCCGATCGTGCGCGTGTCGTGAACGGGCGTGCGCGTCGTGGGTGGATCAGTGGCGGCGCTGTGGTCCGCGGGTTTGCTGTTGCCGGCGTCGACCTGTCCGGCGAGCTTGGCCAGTTGCTCAAGGTCGCGGTCGGACACGACTTTTGCCACGTCCGCCTCGGCCACGCCGACTCTCGCCAGTGTCGCCTTTGCCCGATTCCAAAGTTTCGTCCGCGTTTTCTCGTCCTCCGTGAGCCAGAGCTCCGAGACCAGTTCGGAAAGCTTGTTGCTCTGGATCGTGCCGTGGTGCTCGTAGTAACGCTTGACGACGCCCTGTTGGTAGCGGTTGAGATCTTTTTGGGCCATGGCGGGTTGATGCTCCTCGATGATTCAGGGCGGTGTGTAGACACGCTCCCCTTCGGATCACGGCCAAACATAATTGAAAGCATGCCTGATCGCGTACATCGCGTCAAGGTGTCGGTCGGGTCAACCGAATTGTGAGGCGTGCGGCCTTCTGCTGGCGTTCGGACGGCGCGCAACTATCAT
The DNA here is from genome assembly GCA_963577075.1 of Phycisphaerae bacterium. Lineage (GTDB taxonomy): Bacteria > Planctomycetota > Phycisphaerae > Phycisphaerales > Phycisphaeraceae > CAUYYV01. The sequence goes on along the minus strand of CAUYYV010000115.1, from coordinate 7,910 downwards.
TCGATATAATCGGCGCATGGCGCGTGGTTGACGGGTTTATCCCAAGGAGCATCGCGATGTCATTGAAGGGACGAGCCGCGATTGTGACCGGGGGCAGTTCGGGTATCGGGCGAGGGATTGCCGTCGAGTTTGCCCGAGAGGGCGCACGGGTGATTGTTGCAGATATTCAGCAGGACCCGCGGCGTGGTAAATACCACGAAACGGATGTGACGACGCCGACCGTCGAGGAGATCGAAAAGCTGGGGTCGCAGGGGATTTTCGTCAAGACCGACGTGGCAGACGACGGGCAGTTGCAGCGGTTGATCGAGACTTGCGTGGATCGCTTCGGCGGGCTGGATATCCTGGTCAACAATGCTGGCATCAGCTTGAGCGGCAACAGCCAGGAAATTTCCGTCGCCGACTGGGATCGCGTGATCGCCGTGAACCAGCGCGGCGTCTTCATGGCGACCAGGTTCGCCGTGCCCCATCTGAAACGCTCGCGTCACGGGCGGATCATCCATGTCTCTTCGGTCATGGGCTATGTCGGCGGCGGTGGTCAGCCCTACTCGGCCGCCAAGGCGGCGCTGATCAACATGGTCCGCGACTCGGCGCTCGAGTTGGGCGGGCACGGTATCACGGCCAACGCCATCTGCCCCGGCTACGTTGAGACCGCCATTCAGGATTACAACACGCCCGACCAGATTGAAGCGATCCGTCAGCGCACGGCGCTGCCCCGCTTCGGCCTGCCCCGTGATATCGGGCGCGCTGCGGTGTTTCTCGCGTCGGACGATGCCGAATGGATCACCGGCACCGCCTTGGTGGTTGACGGCGGGCTTATCTGCCGGATTTGATGGGGTCCGCATTGTCTGCCCGGTCAAATTTCGGGTGAGAGTGGTCATCATTGTCTCATCCACCGCCTGTTCTCGACCAGTGAAGTGCACGACCTCATTCGCCAGGCCGATCGGCCTAGTTGGGCATTCCCCGGTCTGATACGGCCACAAGGTGATGCCTGGTTCGGAAGAACAGTTCGCCTTGTGATATTGCGGGTGTGGCCAGGCAGGTTTCGCCCAGGTCGTTTACGGCAATGACTTCGTACTTCGGACCGGCTGCGACAACGACGACCTCGCCGGATTCCGCGGTGAGATATATCTTGCCATCAGCGGCGACCGGGGAAGCGGTAAACCCAGCCCCGACGCCGAGCCGGTGCCGATAGAGGTACCGCCCCGTCCCGGCGTCGAGACAGGACATCACACCGCTGTCACTGCACAAGTAGACGTGTTTGCCATACACGATCGGCGTCTGCATGTAATTGCCGCGCCGGCGATGACTCCACGCGATGTGCTCGTTGGTGGTCTCGGTGCCCGCAAGGGTGATGTCCCCGGTTGCGTCAACGCGAACGGCATAGATGGGCGACTGCCGGCCGTGTGCGCTGGTGATGTAGATCAACCCGTGCTTCACGACCGGCGTCGGCACGGGAATATCACCACCGCCGCTGAGCCGCCACAGCGGCTTGCCCGTGCGGACATCATAACCACCGATGTGTTTGTAGCCGTTGACAATGACCTGCGTTCGGTCCGCCCGGGCGTCGATTGTCGGCGTGGCCCACGTGGGGACATCGTCACGGGGCGTTCGCCAGACTTCCGTGGCGTCGGTGATGTCCAGCGCAGCTAGGAAAGAGTTTTTCATGACGTCGCATTGCACGATCACGAGACCGTCGTGAATCACCGGTGAACTGGCAAAGCCCCACTGTGCCGCGGGCGAGCGGTAAAAGGCTGCGTCGAGAAGTCCCATGTCCTTTTTCCAGAGGAGATTGCCGCTCAGGTCATAGCAGTAGAGGCCCTCCGAGCCGAAGAATGCCACCACGTGTTGGCCGTCGGTCGCGGGCGTCGGGTTGGCGTGGCTTGATTTGGGGTGGCGCTTGGTCCGCGGGACATCTTCGTGCGCCGTCCGTTCCCACAACAGCTTGCCGGTGGTCCTGTCGAAGCAATACACCAGCCAACGATTGATCGTGTCGGCCTCCACCGGCGCAATGTCGCCGTAGAGGCCCGGCTTCAGTTCCGCTTGGCCCTTTGCCTGCACCGCTGTCGTAAGGAATATCCGGTCTTTCCAAACAATCGGACCCGAATGGCCAAGACCGGCCACGGGTACTTTCCACCTGATATTCTGTCCTTTGGGGACGCTCCAACGCTGCGGCGTCTTGAATCCCTCCGCGACGCCGCTGGCGTGTGGTCCGCGAAAGCTGGGCCAGTTCACGCCCTCGGGTTCTGCACCGATGGCAGCAAGGGCCACCACCAAGTTCAGTGCGACGCCACCGATGGTCACAAGCGACACGGACAATTTGGCCATAGTTGCCTTTCGGGTGCCGGCGGCAAGGCCTGCGGCAACACGTCAATTATATCGTTGTGGCGGGCCCGGGCGTGCCGATGGGAATAGTAAATGGCTGGGCCTGACTACATCCTGGATGTCGAGGGGCTGAACCGTCGCGGGGCGGAGGCTCCCGATGCGGACCAGCCGCCGGGGCCGCGTGGTCGGCCGTGGTTGGCAATCCGGTGGCGCTGCTGCCATGTGTACAGCCGGATATACCGCAACGATGCCGCCACCGCGTACGAGGGCAAATGCCCGACCTGTCGACGTGATCTGGCGGTGTTCATCGGACCAGCCGGCACGTCACACCGCTTCTTCGAGGCGACGTGATTCTTTACGGGTGCCCTCGATGCAGGTGAAGTTCGACAGCAGCCATTGCGCATTGCAAGGTGTGTCGCGGTATCAAGTTGCTCTTGCATTTCTCCATTAGCTGCCGCATACGCAATACCTGGGCCACGCTCCATCTTGCGCATTCGCGGTGAGAATGCATCGATCTTTGCAATCGGAGGCGCGTGCGGCCGGGGGATTGGCCGTCACGCAAAGCACTTATCGGCCTTGCTGCGCTTGCGATTGGCAACGACTTTGTCGGTTGTAGCGGTGGGGAGGTCAACTGCCCGCCGGGGCCTGCCGATGTCACGAATACCCTGGTGATCTATCTGTATGGTGGGCCGGCTGATGCGGATCGGTCGTGACGTGTGCAATGTCTATAACGACCCGGGGGAGGGGTACGGGTCGAAACGTGATCGATGCCTGGCGGCGGCGATGCGTGCCGCTGCGTAGTCGAATCGCGCAGGGACGGGAACGGGAGTCAACTGGGTTTGGGTGTGACGGGCGGACATGTTGATGTGCTGATTATCTGCGACCAGCCCTTTTGGCCGCTCGATCAGTGCTACCGGATCTGCGGCTATCACATGACAACGACGCTGCGCCGGCTCGGCGTGAATGCGGCGGCGGTGAGTGTCAAGCCGCTGGGCGACGATGCACCCGCGGCGCTCGAGGCGGCCATGCTCGATTGGCCGGCGCCCGGTGGCGACGACGTGGCGGAGTTGCACCGTGCGTGGCGGGGGCCCGCGGCGCGCCTGCACCATCGCATGGCTCGCTACCGGGGAATCGATAGGGAAGAACTGGCGGGCGTGATCACGCTGGTCGATCGCTACAGGCCTCGCGTGGTGATCGGGCTTGGCCCTGGCAGCCCGCTGGTGCTGAGTGTGCTGGCCTGTCGCTCCGGCGTGAAGCGTATCTGGTGCGTCACCGATGAGCTGGTCAACCCTAACCTCTCGGGTACGAGCCGTGATCCGATCGGTTCGTGGTGGTCTCGTGTCACACGACTGTCGTATCCGGGGGCACTTGAGCGGTTGTTCGTTGGTGGTCTCGACGGCGTGGTCGGCGCCAGTGCGACTGATACGCAGCTGTCGAGACTCGTGGCCGGGGCGTGCCAAACGATCACGATCCCTCAAGTCGTCGATGGTGAATATTTCGCACCCGGAGGTCGAAGCGTCGACGGGCAGAGCCTGGTGTTCTGGGGAAGGATGGACTGCAAGTCAAACGTCGAAGCCGCCCGTTGGTTTGCCACCCGCATCTGGCCTCATATCCGGGTGCGGTGGCCCGAGGCGGCCCTGAGGATCGTCGGCAATCGCCTTCATGTCGGCGTGGTGGCCCTAGGTAAGATCGCAGGGGTCGAAGTGGTCGGGGAGGTGGCGGACATCCGTCCGTACGTGCAATCGTCGTCGGCGGCGATCCTGCCGATGCGTTGCGGTGGAGGCATCAACAAACTGATCGAAGCGGCGGCGATGGGCAAGGTAACCCTGGCGTCGCCACGCGTGGTGCGAGGCCTGCAAGTCGGCTCGGGATCGGCGCCGATGTTGGTGTGCCGCGGTGCCGGCGACTGGTGCCGCGCGATTGGAAGAGTGTGGTCGAGCGTCACGTTGCGATCCGATCTTGAGCGCCGGGCCCGTCAGTGGGTACAGCGTCATCACACGTGGGATCGCGTGGCGGCAAGGATGCTCGATTGGATTGAAGATTTGCCGACGAAGCGACGCCAGGCGCTCGGCATCCCACGCCCACACATGCCATGCACGGACCCGGCCCCGCTCCGCCCGGGGGCTGAAAGGCGCGCCGCCTGATGACGATGGCGACACGGGTTGGAATCTGATTGATTCGACATGTCTTGGGGCCCTCGAGAGAGAGGACGTCGGGTTTGGGTTCAGCCGGTCCGTGTGCTACCATTTCGGGGTTTGGCGCAGGGGCCGCGGACCTGTGAGATGCACATGACCAGATCCAATGATGAAGCGCCGCTGATTGCGGGTGTCGAACCGGATACTGCTGATCCTCTCGACCGGCTGGGCCTGTCGCCCGGACATTGCGCCATCTGCGGCCTGCAATGGGGTGACGAGGGCAAGGGGCAGATCGTCGATCTGCTGACACAACGCTACGACATCGTTGCCCGTTACAACGGCGGCGCCAATGCGGGCCATTCCGTGCAAATCGGTGACGAGAAATATGCCCTGCACCTGATTCCCTCGGGCATTCTTTATCCCGACAAGATCAACGTCGTGGGAAATGGCGTGGTGATCGATCCGCAGGCGATGCTCGTCGAGATCGACGGGTTGCGCCAGCGCGGCGTGACCGTGGATGAGAACCTGAAGGTCAGCAATCGTGCCCATGTCGTGCTGCCGTACCACAAGGTGCAGGACGTGCTTTACGATCGGGCCGTGGCGCAGGCGTGGGAATCGCAGCCCCTGGGCACGACGGGCCGGGGCATTGGGCCCTGCTACGCCGACAAGGCGTTGCGTTCGACGGCTGTACGCATGTGTGATCTTCTCGACGCCGACGAGTTGCGTACAAAACTGCGGCGGATCGTCACGATCAAGAACACAATGCTCGAGGCCCTGGCGACCGCTTGTGAAACCACGTTCGAGCGGTTCGACGCCGAGACAATCTTCGATCAGTGCCGCCAGCAGGCTGAGCGCCTGAGGCCGCATATTTGTGACACGACGCACTTTTTGGGCACGGCGATGCGCGAGGGCAGAAAGGTTCTGTTTGAGGGCGCCAACGCGGCGCTGCTCGATATCGATCACGGCACTTACCCGTTCGTTACGTCGAGCAGTTGCTCGTCACTGGGCATTTATCCCGGGTCGGGTGTGCCGGGTGGAGCGGTCAGCGAGGTGATCGGTATGGTCAAGCTGTACACCAGTCGGGTCGGAGCGGGGCCGTTTCCGACGGAGTTGCACGATGATCTGGGCAACGAACTTCGTGATCGCGGCGGGGAATACGGAACGACGACCGGCCGGCCGCGACGCTGTGGCTGGCTTGACCTGGCGGCGGTCGGATACAGCGCCCGCTTGTGCGGCGTGACCGGGATCGCCTGCACCGGACTGGCGGTGCTCGCCGGTGTTGAAAGGCTCAAAATCTGCACGGGTTATCGTGCAGCGGGTCGTCGCCTCGATGCGTTCCCCGCAGACGCTGGCGTGTTGACGCAAGTCGAACCGATATTTGAAGAAATGGATGGTTTTTCCGAGCCCGTCGATACCTGCAGGCGTTATCAGCAGTTGCCGGGCGAGGCCAGGGCATACATCGAGTTCATCGAGCAGTACCTGGACGTTCCAATCCGTATCGTGTGTGTCGGTAAGCGACGCGATCAGATCATTGTGAAAGACGCCTGATGGCAGTCGAGCAAGTCGATACGTCGTCACATTCCGTTGATGACAAGGCCGAAACGCGGGTCCGTCAGCGGGCCGAATCGTTCGCCCGGTTGGGATTGCCCAGGGACGCGCTGCCACGACACATCGCGGTCATCATGGACGGTAACGGGCGATGGGCGCGGCAGCGCAATAAGCCACGCATCTTCGGGCACGAGAGGGGTGCAAGGACGGTGCGCGACATCGTCACCGAGTGCGCCCGTCTCGAACTTGACGCGCTGACCCTCTACAGTTTTTCGACGGAGAACTGGACAAGGCCTGCCGATGAAATCGAGTTCCTGATGGACCTGTACGTCAAGTACCTCGTCGCCGAGAGGCGGACGATGATGGATAACGATGTTCGGTTCGTTCAGATCGGGCGCCGTGATGGTCTGTCCGGGCGCGTGCTCGAACAACTCGACGAAACTTCCAATCTCACCGCGGCCAACAGGGGGCTGACGCTGGTGCTGGCGATCAACTACGGATCACGGGCCGAGATCACCGATGCGACCCGCGCCATCGCGCAACAAGTCAAAGCCGGACAGCTTCAGCCCGACCAGATTGATGAACAGACGATCAGTCAACACCTCTACACGGCCGAGTTGCCCGACCCTGACCTGCTGATCCGCACGGCCGGCGAGATGCGCGTCAGCAATTATCTGCTCTGGCAGATCAGCTACGCCGAACTGTACGTTGCCGACGCCTGTTGGCCCGAGTTCAGCGTCGACGAATTGCACAAGGCGATACGCGAATTTTCCCGCCGCACACGAAAGTTCGGCGGTGTACCGGATTAGGGGCGACGGCGCCGACGCATCACCATGCTCAAAATGCTCGATCTCCACGAGGCACGATGGGGGTTGTCAGCATGACTCGAACCATGGGTGGGACTTCATTTATGCCCCTCGCCCAGTGCATCGATGCCGCGTTCGCTCGCTTTGACCGGGGCTGTCAATCGCTTGCCGCTGACGGTTTCGCATAGCTGGCCGTCCTGGACAACGATGCGACCACCCTTGATGACGATCGGCGGTGACGAAAACATGCGTTGTGGGTCGGCGGTGTCATCGCGATAGATCGTGATGTCCGCATCAGCGCCCGCAAGCAGGTGCCCCTTGTTTTTGAGGCCGAGTATCTTGGCTGGTGCGGCACGGGTCAGGGTGGCGATTTCCGCCAGTGACATTTCGCGCCGGATATCGCCTAGGCCCGTGCGGTGGCGGGCGTGGCGGTGGGCGGTTGCGAGTTGCTCGTCACGCAAGGGTTTGCTCATCAGTTGCGCAATCAGCGTCGGGTAGTTGAGAAACGAGCCGCCGTTGGGGTGGTCAACGCTCAGGGCGAATTGCCGCAGATCCTCGGCAAGCAGCGCCATTTCCAGGCCCGTTGCCCACTGCATGCTGTGGACGGGATGACTGGGCAGGTGATCCAGCGGCATGACGCCGAAACAGTCCTCGTTGCCCGTCTCGACAAACCGCGCCGGCCTGCCGGGTGCGCCGGCCTGGCGAGACAGGCCGTACTCGAGCGGAAGGTCGGCCGTCGCCGTCATTGCCGGCCCGAACGCAACCAATCCGAGATCGGCCGTCGCCCCCGGGTGATCGGCAAGGCAACTTACCAGTCGCTCCGCCTCGCTTTTCAAGCCGCCGCGCTTGGTCTTGCCGTACGCGTAATACTGAAGGTGCGCCAGGTGGAATGGTCGGCCGGCCAACGCGCGAATCATTTCGATCGTGATCTCCACATTTCCCGGTTCGCCCAACTGGGGGCCGTGGATGTGCGTCGGGTGCGCCAACTTGAGTTGTTGCGCCGCTTCGGTGAGCAGTTCGAGCATCGTGCGCGGCGAGACGCGGGTGCCCGCCGCGGTGTCGTCAAGCGTATCGATGCGGTATTTGGCCGCGTCGCGCC
>CAUYYV010000114.1:0-9792 GCA_963577075.1 Phycisphaerae bacterium | reverse complement strand
CTGGTGCCGGGGATGCCGTTGATTCCAGGGGCGCCGCTGACAACAAGGAGATTGACTATTTTCCGACAAACCTGTCACCGAAAGTGCTGCTGGCGCGTCGCGCCGAGATCTATTCGTCATTATTAAGTCTCACCGAACTGCGCAGCCTGGGCGGCAGCGGCGCAATCGACCCCCACCTGGCCGGACGGATCATGCACCAGAGGCTGAGCATGATCGTGCTGAACGTGCTCGTGCTATTGATGGGCCTCCCGTTTTTCCTGAACCGGGAACCGACCAATCCGCTCGTGCAGGGTATGCGCGCTGCAGCCGTGTGCCTGGGCGCCTGGTCCAGCGGGTTTGTCGTCCTGCAGGTCAGCATGCCGCAACTCAATCCCGTCGCCTCCGCCTGGCTGCCCGTTGTCATCTTCCTGCCCATCAGCGTGTGCCTGATGCAACGCATCAAGACATGAGTGAGCACCGCCCGCTGACAAACAATGTTCGTCTGTAGTTTGGATTCGCCCCGTGGGACATTACACTGGCATCATGAGGGCGGTAAAGGTTTTGGTCCAGCGGTAAAATGGTAATACGGGTTTGGAGAAACACATGAATCGGCACATCCTGATCGTCACGATTGATACTCTGCGCGCCGACTACGTTTCCTGCTATGGCCGGCGTGCTATCGGGACTGCCAACCTCGATTCCTTTTCCGCAAGCGGTGTTCAATTTGACGAGCATCTGGCCAGCGTCTCGGCCACACTCACCTCGCACTGCGCGCTTCTGACGGGCTGCACGCCGTCGGTCAACGGCGTCAACTGGAACGGCGTGACCACGCCGCGGCGGCGTCAAACCGCCGCGGAAATCGCCGTCAAGGCCGGCTACACCACCACGGCCATCACGAGTTGGGGCGGCTTCCAGAACCAGCAGGTATATGGCTTCCAGAATGCTCATAGTGCAGGTGGTGCGGCGGCGGAAGAAAACCGCGGGGACTCCACCATCCGACGCGTCCTTGAATGGCTGGATGCTGTCGATCCGGGCGCGCCGCAGATGCTCTGGGTTCATTTCATTGATCCGCATACGCCGAACAACTGTCCGCCGCCTTTTCCGCAGACCTATACCGGAGAGGTCGAGTTCGCCGACCAGTTGATCGGCCAACTCGTTGAGGGCTGGGATGAAAAACTGGGCGCAGAAAATTCCCTTGCGGTTATTACCGCTGATCACGGCGAGCACCTCAACGACCATGGTTTCGAGCGGGGCCACGGTACTCTCTGGATGACGAATCTGTGGGTGCCGCTTTTCATGCGCGCGCCCGGGCTGATTGCGCCGGGAGGCAACATCGCGGAACTGACCCGCCAGATAGACGTGTTGCCGACGATTCTCGACTACTGCCAACTTCCAATGCCCCACAACATGGAAGGCATGTCATTGCGCGGTCTCATCGAGGGGACCGACCGCGAACTGGGCCTGGTCCACACCGGCCAGGCCATTTACAAAGATACGTACACCGTGACGATCAGAAACCGCGAGTACTCCTTCCATTTCGGCGATCAAAAATCCCTGGCGCATGTATTTGATCTCAAGTCGGATCCCGGCGAAGAAGCCAACCTCTGGGATACCAAAGTAACTGCAAGACATTCCGCAGAGCACTCCTTAAAAGATGCACAGACGACATGAAACCCGTTAAATGATGGGGTGACACGGCTGCGGCATCTTGCCGCGTTGCGTCCTCGGAGTGACGGCCCATGATCATTCATCGCAAGTTCAATGAGTTGCCACTGTCGTGCATCGAGCCGCAGGGCTGGCTGCGCCGGTACCTCGAAACACAGCGCGACGGGCTGACCGGTCATCTCGAAATGGCGGGCTATCCGTTCAACACCCGGGGCTGGGGGGCCGCGAGGATTGCCCAGCCGCGCAAGCGGTTATTCTGGGCGCCGTACGAGCAATACGGATATTGGGTCGATGGGATGGCCCGTTGCGGTCACTTGCTCGGTGATCCGTTTCTGATTGGCAAGGCAAAGAAACAGATTGACTACGTGCTGCAACACGCCGACGCTGACGGTTATCTCGGTCCCGGGATCATCAAGCCGAGGGGCAATCATCATCGCTGGCCGCACGCGATCTTTTTCCGGGCGTTGATTGCTCATTGCTCGGCGACGAATGATAAACGCATCCCGGCCGCGCTGCGCAGGCACTACCTGGCCGAGCGCACGCCGCATTTCGAACACAGAGACGTCTGCAACGTCGAAACGATGCTCTGGGCTTACGAGCAGACGGGCGACAAGCGTTTGCTGCGACATGCCGAAAAAACCTACCGGATGTACAACGAGCGGATTCATACCGAGTCGAAAGACGCGGAAGAAAAGGCGCTGGCCGCGGGGGGTGACACCACCGTCGACGGTATGCTCGCGGGCGGACCGGGGTATTCGCACGGTGTCGTCTACAACGAAATCTGCAAGCTGGGGGCCATCCTTTACTCCTACACCGGCAGCAGGCGGCACCTGCGCGCCACGGTCAACGCCTTTCGCAAGATAGACAGGCATCACATGTTGATCGGTGGCGTGTGCAGTTCGACCGAACGGCTTCGCGGCTGCGGTGCGCTTGATGGGTGCGAGACCTGTGTCATTGCCGACTACACCTGGAGCGTGGGCCATCTGTTGCAGATCACCGGCCGGGCTGAATACGCCGACCGGATCGAGCGGGCCTGCTTCAACGCCGCCCCCGGGGCCGTGACCGGCGACTTCAAGGCGCTGCAATACTTTTCCGGGTCGAACCAGGTGCTCGCCGACCGCCACTCGAACCACACGCCCTATCGCACCGGCAACAGCAGGATGTCCTACCGGCCGTATCAGGACGCGATGTGCTGTCCGGGCGAGGTACACCGGATCATGCCCAACTACGCGGCCCGGATGTGGCTCGACGATGGGGCCGGCGGTCTCGTTGCCGCGTTGTACGGGCCCTGCCGCATCACCGCCGAAGTCGGCGACCGCCGCCAGCCGGTGACGATCGTCCAGGAAACGCAATACCCGTTCGGTGAGCGCATCGATCTGAGCATCCGCACGATCAAGCCCGTACGATTCGCGTTGACGCTGCGAATCCCCGGCTGGTGCAGGCACGCGCAGGTGCTGGTCAATGGCCGTCGGCACGCTGCAAAGCTCGGACCGGCGAGTTTTGTCCGAGTCACCCAAACGTTCGAGCACAACGATCGGATTACGCTGATCCTGCCCATGCGGCTGAAGTTGACCCGTTGGCCGGGCGGCGGCATCGGTATCGAGCGCGGCCCGCTCGTCTACGCACTACGCATCGAGGAGCAGTGGCGGGTTGACCGACGCGACAGCCGCGTACAAGAATTCCCCGCCTGGAGCATCTATCCGGCCGGTCCGTGGAACTATGCGCTCGACCTGGGCGTCAAGGACCTTGAGGACAAGGTGCGGGTTGTGCATCGGCCGTATACGTTCGAGCCCTGGAGCATCACCGGAACGCCGATCGAGTTGCACGTGCCCGCAAGGCGTGTGCGCGGCTGGAAGACGGTCAAACGAAGGCGGATCACCTCCCAGGTGGGTTCGCTGGCAAAGAAGATCACCTTCACCGGCGACTTTACACTCACCCCGCCGCTGCCGGACCCACGCGGCCTCGAAAAACGACTCGGCAAAAAGGTTGAAACTGTCACCCTTGTGCCGTTCGGGTGCACCAACCTCCGCCTGGCGATTTTTCCGTCAGCCAAACCGATGCCACGCCGACGGGCGGGGTCAGCGACGCGGGGCTAAAATCGTTCGTGATTGCCGGATCCGGTCGGAGCACTGTTGGTCAACAGCAGGGAGCATCATGATGCATCATCGCGCAGCAAAGATTCTGGCCTGTGTAATGCTTGTCTTGGTGATCGTGACCGGCGCGTCGGCGGATATTGGTTCGTCCTTTGACCTTGACTACTCGATCTGGCGGGCGTCGCACATCGTCCTGGCCACGGAGGGCCAAACCATTGACGGCAAGCTTGCGGTACTCGAATCGTGGAAGGGCGACCTCAAGCCCGGTTCCCATGTCGAAGTGTCGAAAATCGCCGAGTTTGCCGACGAGCAAAAGCGGCGGATCCCTGCGTGGTGGGACGAGGCTCAGGTTCCCGAGCCGTATGTTCGGTCGGTGACCGGCTCGAAGATGGTGCTCTTCCTGATCAAGGCGATCGACGTGCCGGAAAATAAAGATGCCAAACCGGGAGCGCCGGCATGGATACCCGCGAGCCATTATGGTGACGCCGGTTTCAAGGTGTCTGTCGTCTGGTTTGAACGCGGCGAGGCATACGCATTTCAGCAAATCATGAATCCCGGCCCGATACGTCTGCACCATCTTCGCACCGCCATCGAGGTAAAGGCGCGCATCGCCACACATGTGATGATCGAGTCCGAGTTGGATATGGCGATTGACAGGAATGACCCGATCCTCGCGGCGCAGGCATTGCGCGCGTTTGATGGCAACAAGTTTCATTATGGCACAGTCGCGGCGATCGAATCCATTAGCCAGATGGGAAGGGATGCATTGCCCACGTTGCGACAACTGTTGCAAGACCGAACGCTTCGTCACCGGCATCCACAGATCATTTCCGCGATGGTCGATGCCGGTGACGAGGCGGTCGCGGGTGACCTAGCTGACATTGTCGCAGCAGAACTCGAGTTCTGGTCGAAGCGGGCCGCCGACTTGAACGAGGGCCGGTGGAACGCGGGATCGACAGGTCAAGGCCCTTATCCACGCGAGCGTTACTCGACATTGGTTCACGCCCTTCGATCCCTCGCCCCGCTGCGCCACGCCGGTTGCCGCCGTGTAGTCGAGTTGACGCGCGAACTTTGGCAGTCGACGCTCGTACTGCACATGATCGGCAACGGCCAGGTGGTCAAATCCTGCGACAAGGTGCTCGCCTTGCTGCCGAAGAAAGAGGTTGGCCCAGTCGTACCCTGATCATTTGGGGTTCGTCGAGGCCTGGTTGCGGGCCGGGGGCCGGGGGCCGGGATATGCGTTTTGCGTACGGGGCTCGCCTTCGGCCCCCTCCGGCGCTGCGTTTTGGCAGGGCTGGAGACTGCGAGCGTACATGTCGCTGGTCGTGGCGTACCACATCGCGGCAGCCTGCGATTTGCGGATGGACCTCATTTCGGCGCGGCGTTGTTTGGCGTCGATGCCAGTCGTGCGGCGAGGCGGATGGCGGCTTTCATGCTGCCAGCGTTGGCCAGGTTCTTGCCCACGATGTCAAACGCCGTGCCATGATCAACGCTGGTGCGGATGATCGGCAAACCCAGCGTGATATTGACCGCCTCGTCAAAGGCCAGCAGCTTGACCGGGATCAGCCCCTGATCGTGGTACATGGCCACGACCAGGTCGTATCGGCCCTGGATCGCCTGGTGAAAAACAGTGTCAGCGGGGAAAGGTCCGTCCGCGTCGATCCCGGCGTGTTGCGCCATCTCGATGGCAGGGCGGATCACGCGTCGCTCCTCATCGCCGAATTGCCCGTTCTCCGATGCGTGCGGGTTGAGCCCGCAGACGGCGATGCGCGGCCTCGCTATACCCAGGCGCAGCATCGCTTGATGACCCAGGTCTATCGGATCGAACACGCAGCCGATGGTGAACTTGTTACGTACTTCCATCAGCGGGATGTGGATGGTGGCCAGCACGACGTTGAGTTTCGGCGCACAGAACATCATGGCCACACGATTCGATCGCATACGCTGGGCGAGCATCTCGGTATGGCCCGGGCATTTGCAGCCGATCAATTTCCACGACTGCTTGCAGATCGGCGCGGTGACAATCGCGTCGATCCTGCCGGGCGAACCGATGGGTTGCATCGCGGCCGTCATCGCGTCGTCAAGAAAGCGCAGCGACGCCTCACCGCCCTGTTTCGTCGGGCGCGCCACCACTTGGCCCAGCAGTGAATATTCGTCATGGTCCAGCACGATCACCGGGTGGACCAGGTCGTACTTCGTGCGCGGCGAATCGTGCTGAAGCCGCCACCAGAACGTGTCGATCTCGGCCAGGTCGGCGGCGTAGCTGAGCAACTCGTTCATCCCATAAATGATGAACTGGCCCAGGGCACGGATCTTCGGGTCGGCCAGCGCCTTGACCACGACCTCCGCACCGATGCCCGCTGGCTCACCCATCGTGATGCCGATCACCGGAGGCTTCGGGTTCGTAGCGGGTTGCGAGCGTGTCATACCATCATGGTATCAGGGTCAACCGGTGTCCGGCTGTTCTCGGGGGTGCTGCTTGTTAAGATGTGGGTCATGGCTGGTGATATGCGCGCCGTAGACGTGGCGGTGATCGGTGTGGGCCGGATGGGGCGGCTGCACGCCCGCATCTATGCGCAGTTGGCCGAGGCGAACCTCGTCGCCGTGGTGGACCGTGACGAGGATCATCGCGAGACCGTTGCCGACGATCACGGCTGCATGGCGTATGCAGACATCGATACGCTGCTGGCGGCGCACCCGCAACTCGCCGCCGCCAGTATTGCCGTGCCGACGCTTCACCACTCGACGGCGGCCGAACCGCTGCTGCAACGCGGCATCGCGTGCCTTGTCGAGAAGCCGCTGGCGCTGAATGTGGTCGAGGCTGGCTCGCTGGCCGATCTGGCCGATCAGTGCGGCGCGATCCTGCAGGTTGGGCACACGGAGCGATTCAATCCCGCCGTGCGCGCCGTGGACTTGCTTGAAGTCACTCCGCGGTTCATGGAAGTCGATCGGGTCAGCCCGATGACGTTTCGCTCGCTGGATATCGGGGTCGTGATGGATATGATGATCCACGACCTCGACATCGTGCTGCACTTTGCCGACTCGCCGTTGCGTGATGTCTCTGCGGCGGGCGTGGCGGTGCTGGCCGAGCACGAGGACGTCGCCAACGCGCGGCTGGTGTTTGATTCAGGATGCGTCGCGAACCTGACTGCCAGCCGGCTGGCGCTGAAAACACAGCGTAAGCTGCGCCTGTTCAGCGAAGAGGCGTACGTCAGCCTGGACTACCAGAAGCGCAGCGGGGTGCTGATCCGCAAGTCGGGCAACGCCGTCGCACTCGAGAGGGTCAAGCAACAGATCGCCGATGGTGTCGACCTGTCCGATCTTGAGTACGCGGACCTGGTGCGGGTCGAGCAGTTGGCGATGGACCTGCCGCCGGGCCATGACGATCCGTTGACGGCGGAGTTGTCCAGTTTTTTGGGTGCCGTACGGCGTGGCGGGCCGCCGGACGTTGATGCCCGCGCCGGTTGTGCCGCGATTGATGCGGCACAACGGGTTGTCGCCTCGTTGCGCGAGCATCACTGGGAAGGTCTTGCCCAGCCGCGTGTATAATCCTCCTCGCCGATACGGCGCCTGATATCGTGTTGCAGTTTACTGACATACTCATGCTCGTATTGCTGCCCGTGCTGCTGGCATGCAGCGCTTATTTCAGCGGTAGCGAGACGGCTCTTTTCAGCCTGACACGTCACCAGTGCCACGAGTTGAGCCGGGCCCATTCGATCGCAACCAACGCGATCACCCGCTTGATCGGCGCCCGTCGCGACGTACTCGTGACCCTGTTGATGGGCAACATGTTCGTCAACGTGATGTATTTCGCGATCGGCACGGTGTTGATCCTGTCGCTGACCAAGCGGGGTGAGATAGGGGCGGCGGTGGGTAATGCCATCAACATCGCCGCGGTGCTGCTTCTGATCCTCGTCGGCGAGGTGCTTCCCAAGCTCGTGGCGTCGCGGCATGCGTTGTCATGGTCGGCGGTGGTGGCGGTGCCGCTGTTGGTGGTGCATCGTGTGCTGTCGCCGCTGCGCGTGGTGCTGCAAGCGACGGTGGTCGATCCGTTTTCACGGTTGTTGGCGCCGTCGGGCCGCCCGGTCGAGCTGTCGCCGGTCGAGTTGGAGAGGTTGCTCGAACTGAGTCAGCACCAGGGCGTCATCGACGCGCATGAAGAGCAGACGTTGCAGCAGGTGCTGTCGTTGGGCCAGATGAAGGTGCTGGACCTGATGCGCCCACGCGTGGACATCAAGGCATTCAATCTCGCCGACGACGCGAAAAACCTGATCGAGATGGCGAGGCAGTGGCCGTTTAGCCGGTTTCCAGTTTATCGGGGCGATCTGGATCAGATCGAGGGCATTGTCCACGCCCGACAGGTGCTGCTGTCCAAGCCGCAGACTGATGCCCAAGTGCAGAAGCTGATCCAGCCGGTGTGGTTCGTGCCGGAGTTGCAGCGTGCCGATCAACTGCTGATCGAGCTGCGTCGTCGCCAATCACCGATGGCCGTCGCGGTGGATGAATACGGTGGCACGGCCGGATTGGTCACGCTCGAAGACGTGGTGGAAAACATGGTTGGTCAAATCGCCCACCCCGACGAGCCGCAGGAAGCGCCCAAGGTTCAATCGATCGGTTCGCACCACTGGCGTGTCAGCGCACAATTGAGCATCCGCGAGTGGCCCAACGTGTTTGGCCCGGTGACGCCGATCGCAGATGTCAGCACGGTGGGGGGGCTGGTCATGGCCCGGCTGGGGCGCATGCCGAGCGTCGGTGACAGCACGACACTGGGCAATCTGTTGATCGAGGTAGAAACCATGAAAGGCCGGCGTATCGATGCCCTGCTGCTGCGGTTGCAGGATCAACCCAATGCCCTGCCGGGCGCGACCGGTGTGGCACATCAATGAGCACGACGCAATACATCATGTGGCTCGCACTGGTGCTGATCGGCCTGATCCTGGCAGGTCTGGGCGGCGGACTCGAGACGGGTGTGTACAGCCTCAACCGCATTCGCCTGCACGTGCTTGCGCACCAGGGCGTCAGTTCGGCCAAACGGCTGGCCGGGTACGTCGCGGCGCCGGCCTCACTGATCGCGGCACTGCTGATCCTGCACAACTGCGGTGTGAAGCTGGCCACACACGCTGCCGCCGTCCTGCTGCATGATCGGCATCTGGCCGACTGGCAGGTCGTGGTATTTGACGCGTTGATCATGATGCCGCTGCTGTTTGTCTTTGCTGAGACGCTGCCGAAAGATATTTTTGCCATTCACGCCGACCGGATGGTGTACCCGTTTACCCGGCCGATGGTGTGGTTTGTGCATCTTTGCCGACTGACCGGTTTGCTGTGGTTATTCGGGGGAGTGAGCAGAATTGTCATGTGGGCGCTGGGTATGCACAAGACCGATCAACCGTTCCATCCGCGCCGCCAGGTGGGTTTTCTCGTGCGCGAGGGCGTGGGGCATGGCGTGGTCAGTGACGAGCAGATGGCCATCGTGGATCGCGTCCTGGCCCTGGGCGATCGCAGCGTTGCGGATGTCATGACCCCGTGGAAGCAGGTGACGACGGTGCGCGTCGCCGACCCGCCCGACGTGTTGTGGAGCTTGGCGGCCAGATTGCCGCATTCTCTATTTCCCGTCGTCGATCAGCAGGGCAATGTGCTTGGTACGGTCAGCGTGTTCGAGGCGCTCAAGCGCGACAAGGGACAGGTGCCGCCCATCGCGTCGCTGATGAAGCCGGCCGAGACGTTTGACAGCCGGACGCCCTTGCGCGAAGCGCTCGCAACACTCCAGCAGCGCCGCCGCGCCATGGCCGTCATACTTGATCGCCGCGGCGGCCACGTTGGGCTTGTCACCATCAAGGACCTGGTCGAACCGATCACGGGCGAACTGGCGGCATGGTAATCAAAGGGTACTGGTCTACAACCATCATCGCCGACGCGGTTTATCAGGGGTTGCGGACCCGCGCGGAGGACGAAGACCGCGAGCAGGTGGTGTACGGCTTTGACCATCACGACGAACTGGGCCTGCACCCGCTGATACACCAGGCGTTGCGTGACGCCGGTTGGGGCGTCTGGCCCG
>CAUYYV010000113.1:0-9841 GCA_963577075.1 Phycisphaerae bacterium | reverse complement strand
CTCGGCAGGTTTGGGCAGGATCAACACCAGGCCCACCGCAAACAGGACCAACCCCATCAGCAGCACGGGCATCTGCCAGACCTGTGACCAGAGCGGCGCGGGTGCGGGTGGATCGTCTTCGCCGGGTTGATCCTCCGCCAACGACTGCTTGAGCAGTCGAAACTCGTCCTGCTCTTGCTCGCCGGGTTTGTTCGAGTCTTCAACCATCGCAGGCAATCCGACAGAAGACACTTGGCTCACACGGCGAGGTTGCCATGCACTTACCGCGCCGTGGTTGTATCGACACAACGGGTGTGACCACCTTAATCAGGATGGATCGATGGTACGACCGGTGACCTGGTCGCCATGCTGAACGACCAATGACGGTTTTGCATCGACCGACACAACGAGGGTGTCACCTGGTGGTGGTTTGAGCCGCACCATGACACAAGCGACCGGGGCCGGATGCGCACGACCCGGAGGTGGGATGTGCAAGATCACGAAAAATAGTCGGGGCGGTTTCGACGGGCGTTGAGGCAAAGCGACATCAGAGGCTTCCGGGTGTTTGTTAGCTTGGCGAATGGTTGACAGCCGTCATATCGGTGCCGGCCTCGGTGAGATCGCAGTTGATCTTGCCTCCCGCCCTCGTGCTGTTGCTTGTTGTATGCAACGCGTACCCCCCAACTCCGTTATGGTGCAGACGGGTCATTGGTGTCCCGGTTTATGCTCCTTTCTAAAAAGCAACCGCCGTCACGGCAACCTCGGTGTCAGGCCGGTAAGCCAACTCCTGAAAGCATGAGATAATGCGATATCGACCGTGTATTGCCGCTTGGCAACTGGATCCGCCCCAGTTGCCAGCCACTGGTAGCGGAGTTGATGGGTTGTCCGTGTCCAGGGAACCCGGCAACATCACGAGGCCGTAAGCATAAGATCGCCGGCACCTGCAGATGTGACAACAGCAATCCTATACGATGGGCCGCGATGAACCTCGACCTCATCGCCACATCGGCATTTGGGCTGGAAGCCGTTGTGGCCCGTGAACTGGCGGCGCTTGGTTACGAAGGCCGGGTCCCGCAGACCGGGCGTATCGAGTTCGTGGGCAATGACGACGCGGTAGCGCAAACAAATCTCTGGCTGCGATCGGCGGATCGTGTTCTCATCCGCATCGGACGTTTTGAAGCGAGGGACTTCGAGACACTTTTCGAGGGTGTGCAAGCACTGCCATGGGAACGTTGGATACCGGCCGACGGTTGTTTTCCCGTCTCCGGTCGGTCGGTCAAGAGCGGGCTTTCCAGCGTCCCGGCCGTGCAGCGGTGCGTAAAAAAAGCGATCGCCATCAAGCTGCTCGACGCGCACTGCACGCAACAACTGCCCGAATCGGGCCCCGAGGTCGCGGTGGAAGTAGCACTGCTCAAGGACGTCGTCACCCTCACCATCGACACGTCGGGACAAGGCCTACACAAGCGTGGCTATCGGGATCTGATCGGTACGGCGCCGCTTCGCGAGACGCTTGCCGCCGCGCTTGTCCAACTGTCGTTTTGGAATAGCGACCGCCCGTTGGTCGATCCTTTCTGCGGATCGGGGACGATCTGCATCGAGGCGGCGATGATCGGCCGCAATATCGCCCCGGGCCTGCAGCGCCGCTTCGCAGCTGAATCGTGGCCGACAATCGACGCCGGTGCCTGGCAGCGGGCACGCGATGGGGCAACCCGATCTATCCGCGACGACCTGACCGAGCAGGTCATCGGAAGCGATATCGACACCAACGCCCTGACCATGGCGCAACGTCACGCGATCCGCGCCGGAGTGGCAGATTCCATCCGCTTCCAGAAGGTTCCTTTCGCGGAACTCGCCTCGACGCGCGAACACGGCTGCCTGATTACGAATCCTCCATACGGCAAGCGGTTCGATGAACAACGCGAGGTGCGCGACCTTTACCACAGCATGCCGCTGATCCTGCGCCGCCTGCCAACCTGGTCCTTTTTTGTGCTTACCTCATGGAAAGACTTTGAACGCCTGGCCGGCCGCCAAGCCGACCGACGTCGCAAGCTCTACAACGGGACAATCCAATGCACCTATTACCAGTTTCACGGACCGAAGCCGGTCGGCGATGCTGATCCGGCTCGTCCGCACGAGACGACCGAAAGCTCGCACGCTCCGACGCCGCAGGTTTTTGGGGGCCTGGACCGCAAGGCGAAAGAGCAGGCGGATATCTTTGCCAATCGCTTGCGCAAGATCGATCGTCACCGGCGGCGTTGGCCGACGCGGCGTGGCATTACCTGCTATCGCGTCTACAACCGCGATGTGCCCGACGTGCCACTGATGGTGGACCGGTATGAAGACTGCCTGCACATCGGCGAATACCAGCGACCTCACGACCGTTCTCCCGCCGAACACGCCGACTGGCTTGACCTGATGGTCCAAACAGCGAGGCTCGTGCTCGATGTGCCGAAAGACAGAACGTTCATCAAACACCGTCAGCCGCAGCGGGGGATGATGCAGTACGACAGGATCGCCGCAAACTCTTTCAGGCGCATCGTTGCGGAAGGTGGCCTGCGATTCGAGGTCAACCTCTCCGACTATATTGATACAGGTCTTTTTCTCGACCACCGCATCACCCGGCAAATGGTTCGCGAGGAATCCGTCGGCAAGCACGTGCTCAACCTGTTTGCATACACCGGTACATTCAGCGTCTATGCGGCGGCGGGCGGCGCCCGGAAGGTTACGTCCGTCGATCTTTCCAGCACCTACCTCGACTGGGCGCGGCACAACGTCGATATCAACGATCTGCCGCCCGAGCAACATGCGTTTGTCCGTGCCGACGCCGTTGATTTCGTAATGAGACATCACCAACAGCGGGAGTACGATCTGGTGATCGTCGATCCGCCGACGTTTTCCAACAGCAAGCGTATGGAGGGCGACTGGGAAATCCAACAGCACCACGGCCAGTTGCTCAGCAGCATCTGTCAGATCATGAAACCCGGCGGTGTCATCTATTTTTCGACCAACTTCAGGCGATTCAAGCTCGACGTACAGGCGTTGTCGGGGTTGCGGATCTGCGAGATCAGCGATCGCACGGTGCCCGAGGACTTCGCCAACAAGAGAACGCACCGGTGCTGGCGCATGGACGTCGCAGCTGAATAGCAGACGTGAGCCATTGTAAAATGCGGGAAACACCCCCTAGCCGGAATATGTCAGATGACCCCTGGTCGGAGACCTTTCTCCAGCCTATCAACTCAATGACACCTCGTCGCCTGTCACCACAAGACCGTTCTGGCATTTTTCTGCCTGAGTGAAGACCGGCCAACCAAGTGAATGGGGCAGTTTGAGCCGCTAACGCCGAGTCGCACCTGCGGAGGATATCACCCACAGGTTGCCGCTGGCCATGCCGGTCCCTGAAGTCCTCTCAGCGGGAATCATCCCAGCGTCGATCGGAGTCCATCAGTCTTGGGCCAACGCACATTTACACTGGCCCGGCGCCCCCATTTTCGATAACGATCATCAGTCGTTCTGCGGGGATCATACGGGTGATCGGTAATTCGGCGGACTCCACGTCCGTAAACGGTTGATAAACCCGCGCCTTGGTCGAGACTGACGGGTCAAAGCGCAGCGATGCCTTGTGCGGTTTTGTGTCGGTATTCACCAGCACACACGCGCGCTGGCCAGTGTCTGGACGACAGAAAGTGCTGTATTTGACGCATGGGTCAGTCTCGACGAGCACCTGAAGGTTATCCAGGAACGTGCCAAAAAAGATAGTCTCGCGAACGGCATCCCGAATACGCAAGACCTCACTGATATATTGCGAAAGCGGCCGCATTTGTTCGTCGTTCATCGAACTGCTGAATCGGATGGGTCCAATGAGCAACTGATAGCCATATCGGATCGAAGCGTTCACGGTATTGTAGTCCCACGGCTGCACCACGGTGAATGTCGGCATGTACTCGGGGAACGTGTATTTCATCACCGCCGTATGGTCGACCATGTCGTGCCAGTTCCACCAGCCATCGACGTATTGAAGCGTGCGGTCCCAACTGGACTCGACCCCGAGGCAGAACTGCGGATTCACTTCCCGGCAGGCGTCGATGATTTCCTGCAAGCAATCGAGCAGGCCCTCCATGATAGTGCGGTCTGGACTGCCATCGAGATTCGGGTTGAAGTCCATGGCCGTCGAGGGCCAGACCTTGTCCAGATGCACACCGTCGGCTCCGATCTCGGCCAGCTTGCGCATTTGGTGGACAAGGATGCGCCGAAACTCGGGGATTGATGGGTTGCAATATGCGAGCGGGGTCGAACTGTCTCCCATTCGTGCACTAAGCGTGCCCATACCCCAACCCATTACCTTACCCTGACCGCGAGCATTGGTGGTCTGGTAGGCGCTCCAATTGCGATCCTGTTTACCGGGAGTTATATCCACCGGTTGAATATTGGCGAAGAAATAGATTTTTACGCCCATCCGGTGGCACGCTCGGATGGCGTCGGCAAGTTCACGCCAGGTGCCCAGACGGGAATCAGGAGTGTAATCAGGATAGCCTCGGTCGTGGCCGCCAACATTCCAGCCGCTGATCAGGACTGCCTTGACCCCGTAGTCGAGCGCATCGCGGGCCCATTGTTCTATGTCCTTGAAGGTGAAGATAAGGTTATCTTCGGGTAACAACAGCATCGATACCTGCACGGCTTGCTGGGCGCGCAGCCAGTTATGCCGGGACGCGCGGACAGGAAAGTTCGATGTGAACCATGTCCGATAGAGTTTGGACGCCTTGTGCCAGTCTCCCTCGTAGCAACAAAGAGTGACGCACGGACCGTGGAATGTTTGCCCTGGTTCGATATATGGCAGATTCGCCCAATGCAGCACGAGCCCAACCGGGTATCGATCGGCCAGTTCGGCGCTCTCCTGCGGGCTTGGCCAGTTGGTTCCCTGCCGGTTACGCGCCATACCCGGATGCAACTCACCACGCAGAACCAGGGCACGGGCGGTCGTGTCGTGGCAGCCAAAGTAGGCCCCTCGGTTCAACTCGGGGTTGTACATCGTCATCCACGGCATGGAAAGGGGCGACGGATAGCGGTAATAGAACTCGGGGAACCGCATGCCGCCGAAGGCACCGACGCCCATGGTCTCCGGAAATTGTTGAAAGAGGCTTGTCGAGTTCGCCCAGCCTTTCAGCGGGATGATGGTCTGTGTGTCAGCACGATCGCCCATACCTGTGAGGCCCCCGAGGAATCCGTGCCAGACCTCTGCAAGCCGATACGCAGTGTGATTTTCTACTTCTATGCGGAATGTTACGACCTCACCCAGAAGATCGATGAACTGTCGGACACAAATATCGAAGTTGCCCTTGGAATTCTCCAAGGGACCATCCCATTGCAGCACCACACCACTGGATGTATTTTCCAGGCTTGTTAAGCGGTGGTTAATTCCGAGGAGATAGTTCGATTCGCAATCCGGAAGCGGTAGTAACAACCGAAAGTTATCAGCCAGTCGCGGTTCGGCAATGAGTTGAAGACTGCTTGCTTTGTCGTAGATCTGGCGGACGACACCGTGTTGCGGATCGATGTCGACTCGGTAATGTTCGTTTTCAATCTGCGCGGTAGAGCCCCTCAATGTAAAGATCGGGGTGAAAATCCGGCGGTTGGCTGACGAAAGTACATCGCCAAGTGCGTAATTTCACCGGCGCCGTCACGCCACGCCGCGTGCTTTGGCCCGGCGGCGCAGTTCCGCCTCGATGAATCCCTGGAGATCACCGTCCATGACCCGCTGCGGGTTGCCGACCTCGTAGCCGGTGCGGATGTCTTTGACCCGGTTGTCATAAAAGACGTAGCTGCGAATCTGCGTACCCCAGCCCATGTCGAGCTTGCCGCCCTTGATCGCCTCGAGCTCCGCTTCGCGCCTTGCTTCCTCAATCAACTCGAGTTTGCCCCGCAGGATTGACATGGCTCGGCGCTTGTTCTGTTCAAGCTTGCGCTCGACGGAGCAGACCACGGTGATGCCGCTGGGCTTGTGCAACAGCCGGACCGCGGTGGCAAGCTTGTTGACATTCTGGCCACCCGGGCCCGACGAGCGCGCAAACGGCGTTAATACGAGGTCGTTGTCATTGATCTCGAGACCGCCGCCGTCGTCAAACTCGGGCACGATCTCGACAGCGGCGAAGCTGGTCTGGCGCTTGCCCTGGGAATTGAACGGTGAAACCCGCGCTAGGCGATGCGTGCCCCGCTCGGCCGACAGATATCCGTAAACCATTGGGCCCTTGATGAAAAGTGTCACGTCCTTGAAACCGGCCTCCTCGCCGACGGTCTTGTTCACCTCGCTGACATTCCAGGACATCTTTTCACAGTAACGCAGGTACATCCGCATCAGCATCTCCGTCCAGTCCTGCGCCTCGGTGCCCCCCTCACGCGAAAAAATCGACAGGTAGCAGTTGCGGTTGTCATATCTGCCCGAGAGCAATGACATGGACTCGAGCTTGCCCAGCTCGGCGGCCAGCTTATCGAGCTGGCCGTCCACTTCCTGCCGCGCGTCGGCGTCGTCGGCCTCCTCGGCCATCTCCCAGAGCACGACCGCATCGTCAATCCGGTTTTGGGCCGCCGCGACCGGATCGACATGGGCCTTGACCATTTTCAGTTCGGCCACCACCGGCTGGGCCGACTGCTGATCGGACCAGAAGTCCGAAGCGTTCATCTGCCGCTCCAGCGCCGCCAGTTTTTCACGCTTCTGATCGAAGTTAAAGAGAGTCACGGATGTTTAAGATCCGCGCCTGCAAGTCTTCGAGAATGATAGGGATGTTGTCTCGCATGGTCTTATGTTAAGCCGCCATAAACCCGCAGGCAAATGACAAGGGGTTTTGTGAAAATGCCAGAGCCGTCTTGAGCCATCGGACTGGCGAACTCCCCCTTCAAATCATGGCTTAACAAGCCACAATCTCCTGAGCGCCTTTCTGGTTGCTGGCTTCTAAACCTTTACTTCGCACCCCGCACTTCGACCTTCTCACCTGCCAACACTTCCGCGATGGCGTCGCAGAGCCGGTCGATGTTCGCTTCGGTGATACCGGCAACGTTGATGCGTCCGGAAGCCACGATGTAGATCGAATACCTTTCGCGCAGCGTCTGAACCTGCTCCCTGGTAAGGCCGGAGAAGGAAAACATGCCGCGCTGGCGACCGATGAAAGAGAAATCCGTGTCGACACCACGTGCTGACAGCAACTCGACGAACCGACGGCGCACGCCGTTGATCCTGTCGCGCATCCGGATCACCTCCGATTCCCAGCGGCTGCGCAAATCGTCATCATTTAGAATCGCGGTCACGATCAGGGCCCCGTGTGCGGGCGGACTCGAGTAGTTGGTGCGGATACAGATCTTGACGTGACTGAGTACGGCGGCGGCGGCCGAAGCCGAACCGGCCACGACGGTCAGCGCACCGACGCGCTCTTTATAGATGCTAAAGTTTTTGGAAAAGCTGGAGCAGACGAGCAATTCACAGTCCGGCCGCGTCAGTTCAAGCAGGCCGGCCGTGTCCTCGCGCAAACCGTCGGCAAAGCCCTGGTAGGCGAAATCGACAAGCGCCAGCAGTTTTCGTTCAGCCAGCACGTCGCCGATCTGTTTCCATTGCTGCGGGTCCGGGTCGATGCCGGTGGGGTTATGGCAGCAGCCGTGCAGCAGCACGACGTCGCCGGCGGGAATCTGACGCAGCGTCGCGAGCATCTCGTCCAACGCCAGACCGTTGGTCGCCAGATCGAAATAGGGGTACGTCTTGAGCGTAATGCCGGCGGCGGCGAACACCTTCGGATGGTTCGGCCAGGTCGGATCACTGTGCCAGAGGGTTGCGTCGGGACGGACCCTTCTGATGAAATCCCCCGCCACGCGCAGCGCACCCGTCCCGCCGGGCGTCTGCGCCGTTACCGCGCGTCCTGATTCGATCACCTCGTGCCCCGGCCCAAAAAGAAGCTGCCGCACCGCCACGCCAAACTGGGGCGACCCGTCGATGCCCAGGTAAGCCTTGGTCGTCTGCGACTCGATGACACACTGCTCGGCCTCGGCTACGGTTGCGAGCACCGGGGTCGTGCCCTCCGCATCCTGGTAAACGCCAACGCTGAGGTTGATCTTGTTGGGATTGGTGTCGTTCTTGAATGCTTCGTTGAGCCCGATGATCGGATCGGGCGGCGCCGTCTCAAGTGATTCAAACATCGTGGTGCCTTTTCGTCTTGGCCCAACCGGGATCGGCCATCAGGGTACGCCAAACTGACCCAAAAGTGAAACCCCGCCGGCCCATGCCTCCCGGCCAGGGCAATTGACATGATTTGCACCCACCTTCGTATCGCACTATAGATTTTCCTGATTCAGGAAACAGGATCGACCCCACCCTGCACCGGAGAGATACGAAATGAGCAACGTCCCGATGACTCTGCCCGAGTTGGCGATCTCGATTCAGTTTCGTTCCTACGGCCACACGTCCACGTACGCCCAACTCGACGATGGACGCCTTCTTCACGTGTCGCATCACGTCTACGAGCACTCGGAAGACGGCGGGCTGACGTGGTCTGAGAATCAGTTGATGAAAGACATCAACGGCGACCAGGTCGGCAGCTCGGAAACATCGCTGGTCAAGCTGTCCGGGCACAACGAGGTGGGCCTGTGTGCGCGGGTCAGCGAAACGCCGCAGCCGTCGTCGCCGGAGGGTTACGCATTACCGCCGTCCTGCCTCGCATACTTTTTCTGGCGTTCGACTGACGGGGGCGAGACGTGGCAGCCACCGGTGCGCATGTCGCCGCCGGGGCTGAGCACCGCCGGCTACCAGGACTCGATGCTGCGCACCAGCTCGGGGCGGATCGTCGTGCCCGTCTTTATCTCGATGGGCCAGTCGAGCGGACCGGACGATTGCATCACGCCGTGCAGCGGCCGGTTGGTCCACAACCAGTTTGTCAGCACGGCCGGGCACTATTTCGACCCCCATTATTCCTGCAATTACGTGCTGTATTCCGATGACGAGGGCCGCTCCTGGCAGATGAACAAGGACGGCGCGTTGATCATCCTGCGGGACTGGAATGCGATCTTCAGCTACTCGAACGAAGCATCCATGACCGAGGTCAAGCCCGGCCGCCTGATGATGATCATGCGCAACCCTCTAGGCCGGCTGTTCCAGGCATGGTCGAACGACAACGGCGAGACGTGGACGCGCCCGCAGCCGACGGTGCTGGCCGCGCCGACCGCGCCGGGCCAGATCCGCACGCTGTCCAACGGTCACCTGCTGTGCGTCTGGAACCAGCAGGGCCCTGACGAGATCAGGGGCGGCTACAACCGGACGCGGGTATCGTCGGCGATCAGCCGTGACGGCGGTCGGGTCTGGGAGTTTTTCCAGAACCTGCAATCGATACACGAGACCACGCGCGTCGAGCCGGGACCGATCGAGCCGATCCGACCGGAAGAAATATCATTCCCATCGGGCCAACCCGCCACCGAGCGCGATCCCAAATATATTCAGCCGCACGATGGTTTCTTCGGCACGTGGTCCTACCCGTCGGTACACGTGATGAAGGACCGCGTACTCGTCGCCCTTCCGTACTGCTTGCACAAGCAGCACGAGACCGAGGCCCGGCCTGACCGCGACGTGTCCGAGGGTGGTTACGTCTATCCGAACGGCAAAGTCGCCTGCCAGAAGTTCATGGTGCTGCCCTACAAATGGTTTTACGGCGGCAAGGAGCCGGCGGACAATCCATTCCTGCGCGAGGCGTACGAGCCGGCCAAACCCTGAGCGCCCGCCAAGCCGACACTGCACGTGGCCTGATCCTCGAGGGCCGTGGCCGCGCCCCTGCGATCGCACCTGGTGGCAGCGGCGTATAAGATGCACGGCGTCACATTGGATGAACCGGAGAGA
>CAUYYV010000112.1:0-9842 GCA_963577075.1 Phycisphaerae bacterium | reverse complement strand
TCAGTTGGCATCGCACATACAGGCGGCTGTTGCGCCGTTTCTCACGCCGCGGCGATTGGCTTTTCATCCACTACGACCAGGTGCTCGACGGCCGTGCGGCGCCGGCACTGGAATCGTTTGCGCAAACGAAGCTGGACACCAGCGAGATCGATCCCTCGCTAAGCCGATCGAAGCCGGATGACACCGACGGTCAGCCCGAGGTGAAACGTTGCCAACGGCTTTATCGCAAACTTGTCGCACGCAGCAACCGTGATCTGCGACGCCTTGGACAATGACCTGAACCCATGACCGTGCCAACCGTCTCGATCGTCATGCCCGTTTACAATGCCGAGCGTTACGTCGCCGAATCGGTGAACAGCATTCTCGCGCAGACCTACAAGGACTTCGAGTTCATTATTATCAACGACGGCTCGACGGATGGTACCCACGAAATCCTCATGAGCTACGCAAGCGCAGACGATCGGGTCAAGCTGATCAGCCGCCCGAACACCGGCATCGTCGGCGCGCTCAACGACGGTTTGGCCGCCGTTCGTGGCCACTATGTCGCGCGGATGGATTCAGATGATCTGGCCCTGCCGCAGCGTCTCGACGAGCAAGTTCGCTTCCTCGACGAGCACCACGACGTCGTGATACTGGGCACGGACGTGCTGATCATCGACGCCGATGGCGACGCGATGTGGACCGATCACAAACCGGCCGATCACGATCAGATCGACGCGGCATTACTCAGTGGGCGCAGCGCGATCATCGTTCACCCCGCGGCCATGATGCGGCGTGACGCGGTCGAAAAAATCGGGCCGTATCGACCCAACACCCAATGGGTCGAGGACCTGGACTATTTCCTGAGGCTCGGAGAGATCGGCAGGCTGGCCAACCTCTCGCGGGTGCTGCTCAAGTATCGCCTTCATCCGCAAAGCGTAAATCACCGGCGGCGTCAGGAACAGCAGCAACTTGTCGAACAGGTGTTATTGGACGCCTGCGATCGCCGGGGTATTCAGTTCGACAAGGAGAAGTTTGTGGGAATGCCGCCCATCGCCTCGCACGATGCTCAGCACCGCGACTGGGCGTTGAAGGCATACGGATGCGGTCACCACAAAAACGGACGCAAGCACGGGCTCAAAGCGGTCCGATGTAATCCGTGGAGTATTCATAACTGGCGCACCCTCGGACGCGTGATGCTCGCCGGCAGCGCATTTGCCTGGTTCTGGGCCTCGTATCGCATGATCAAGCGCCTGGCAGCCCGCAACCCCAGGCGGTGAACCCGCATTCTTCCCGGTCGTATCAATGCACGGGAGACTCGCCTTGTCCGACACCGCATATCCTCGTGTGAGCGTGCTGCTGCCCGTGTACAACGGCCAACGCTACATCGCCGAGGCTGTCTCCAGCGTACTCGCCCAGACGTTTGGTGATTTTGAGTTTATCATCATCGATGACGGTTCGACCGATCGTACACCGTCGATCCTTGATCGGTTTGCCCGGTCCGATGCACGGCTGCGCGTTTATCGGCGAGCGAACACGGGCTACGCGCGCGCGTTGAACGAGGCCTTGCGGTTGGCGACCGGCGAGTACGCGGCACGCATGGACGCCGATGACGTGTCGATGCCTGATCGATTTGAGCGTCAGGTTAAATATCTTGACCGCCACCACGAGTGTGTCGTGGTCGGGACGCAGGTGTTGGCGATCGACCCGGCGGGCTGGCCGATCGGTCCACATCATTACCCGGTAACGCACAAGCAGATCGATGCCGCCCTGCTCCGCCACGCCGGATCGATGTGCCATCCGGCCGTGATGATGCGTCGCAGCGAGGTATTGGCCGCCGGTGGCTATCACGAGCACCTGATGCCCGCTGAGGATTACGATCTGTGGCTTCGCCTGGCCGATGAGCATCGATTGGCGAACCTGCCGGAGGTGCTGGTCAAGTATCGCTATCATTTTGCCAGCGAATCGCGCAGCAAGCGAAAGCGTCAGCGAGACCATGCCCAGATGGCGATGCGCAAGGCATTTGTGAGACGGGGCCTCGATCCGGCCGATATGCCTGCCATCCGGCTAGGGCCCAGCGAAGCGAGATGGGAACATCGTCGTCAATGGGCGCGCTGGGCGTTGATGAACGGCCATTGCTGGACTGCGCGCAAGCACGCTTTGGTCGCTTGGTGGCAACGCCCCTGGTCGGTGGCCGGGGCGAGACTATTCATTAAATCAATGCTCGGCTCACGCTTCGACGAGAAACGCCGAAAACGCGCCGAGCAGAGGCAGGCGTCTACCGTCTCATCCACGGACTAGAATAACAATGGCAGGTACCGCCACGCCGGACATCTCCGTCGTCATGCCCGTCTACAACGCCGAGCAATACCTGCGCGAGGCGGTCGACAGCATCTTGGCGCAGACCTACGAGAGTTTCGAGTTGATCGCATCAAACGACGGCTCCACGGACGGCACACGTGATATTCTCGAGGAATACGCCGGGCGCGACAACCGCGTGCATATCCTCAATCGCGCCAACACGGGCATCGTCGGGGCGCTGAACGACGGCCTTGCCGTGGCGCGGGCGCAGTTCATCGCGCGCATGGATGCGGACGATCGGTCGCTGCCGCAACGCTTCGAGAAGCAGATCCGATACCTTCACGACCATCGCGAGTGCGTGGCGGTCGGCTGTCGGGCCCTGATGATTGATCCCGACGGCGACCCGCTCGGCCCGTTTGGTGATTTTTGTGCCGACCATGAGCAGATCGAGCCAGAGCTTCTGGCCGGCAACGGCAGCGCGATGGTCCACCCCTCACTGATGGTGCGGCGAGAGACGATCAACGCGATCGGCGGGTATCGTGAACAATACCAGTTCGCTGAGGACCTTGACCTGTTTCTGCGTCTGGGCGAGCGGGGTCGGCTCGCCAACCTGCCGGACATGCTGCTCGACTACCGCCAGCACGGAGGCAGTGTCTGTGACGCCCGCGGGTCGTTGCAGGAGCGGTTGTTGGCGGCGATTCTGAAGGAGACGTACGCCCGCCGTGGTCTGCCGGGGGAGCCGATCGATTTGGTGATGGCCCGCCCAACCAGTGAATGGGGCGTGCGCCTGCGCTGGCTGAACCTGGCGCACGAGGCAGGCTACGACCGCACGGCCCGCAAGCACGCCTACGCCCTGCTTCGCCGCAATCCGTTATCGGTCCGAGCCTGGCGCGTCGTGTTTCGCGCCTGGATCGGAATTGAAAACGCGGGACGAATTCGGTCGATGATGAATCTACTCACGGGCCGGCCACGCTCAACCGGCAAGACCGCCGACACGTAAACCGAGACGCATTCGTGCCCCCCAGCCCGACGCCATTTGTTTCAATCATTGTTCCGGTCTTTAACGACGCGGCACGGCTTGGCACCTGCCTCGCCGCGATCGAAAAACAGACCTACCCTGGCGATGCGTACGAGGTGATCGTCGTGGACAACGGCTCCGATGAAAGCCCCGAACCTGTCGTCGCGGCCTACGCGCGGGCAAAGTTCCTCGTCGAAAACAAGGTCGGGTCGTACGCGGCGCGCAACACGGGGCTTCGACATGCAAGCGGGCACTTTCTGGCATTTACCGATGCCGACTGCATCCCCAGCCCCCAATGGCTTGCCAAGGGCATGGCAAGGATTCAGCAGCTCGACCCCTACGGCCTCGTGGCCGGCCATATTCACATCTTTTACAAGAACCCGAATCACCCCAAGTGGGTCGAGTTATACGACGCTGTCACCGGCCTCGATCAACGGAAAAATGTCGCGGTTGATTCGTGCAACACGGCCAACATCTTCACACATCGCAGCGCCTTTGACCGCGTGGGACCGTTCGATGAAAAGGTGCTTTCCATGTGTGATCTCGAATGGGCCCGTCGCGTCGCCGCGGCGGGCTTGCCCATCGTGTACAGCAATGAAGCGCGAATTGATCACCCGGCGCGCATCACCCTGCGCGGCATGATGATCAAACGACGTCGCGACGTCGGTGCGGACATCGACTTCAAGGCGGATAAAACCGATCTTTACCGGTCACGCCGGTTTATCCACGTCCTTTGGAAAAACTTTGTGCCGCAACTTCGAGATATCTGGCGACACACGGACCACCAGCGCCTAAGCGGGATCGACCAGCGAATGAAGGTGGCGTTTGTCATGCTGCTGATGCAATATGTGGACGCCTTCGAGCGGGTGCGTGTACGGTTCGGCGGCGCTGCGGAGCGCCGTTGATGCGCCGTGACGGTGCAAACCAACAGGATTCATCGATGGATCGTCCGCAGTTTTCTGCCGTCATACCCGCTTACAATCGCCACGATACCATCGGCCGCGCGATCGAAAGCGTGCTGGCCCAGTCCTGGCCTCCCGAGGAGATCATCGTGATTGACGATGGATCGACCGACGGCACCGACAAGGTGGTCAAGAAGTTCGGTTCTTCCGTCCGGTACATGTGGCAAGAGAACGCCGGCGTGCCCTGTGCCCGCAATCGCGGCGCCCGTGAGGCAAAATGCGATTGGGTGGCGTATCTCGACTCCGACGATTACTGGATGAACGATCACCTGACACACATGGCCGACGCGATCGAGGCGACCGACGGTCGCGCCGGGTTCTACTTCGCCGACATGCAACTCTCCGAACCCAATTGGCAGGGTTCGCTCTGGGAACTCGCTGACTTCAAGATCGATGGATCGCACCAACTCGTCGATGATGCAACGGATTGGGCCTTGCTGCCGCGACAACCGATGATGCTGCAGACCACCGTTTTCCATCGACAACGACTGCTCGACAGCCGCGGCCTGCATGAAAAACTGCCCATGCGAGACGACACGCACCTGTTCTACAAGATGTCGTTCGGGGGCGCCGCCTGCGCCGTGGCCCATTGCGGTGCGCAGATGACGTCCGATGACGACAGCGGCAACCGACTTACCTCTGCGCTGGGCGACAAGACCCTGAAGTTCTGGGTGTTCAGCGCGATAATGTACGAGGATCTGCTGGCCCGTTTTCCGTCCCTGGCAGCGGCGCATCGTGCGACGCTGCGGAAATGCCTGTCCCTGTCGTATAACCGCCTGCTGCGTTTCGCCTGGGGGCAGGGCCACTCCAAAGTTATCATTGGCCGGATCATCAAGGGATTTCTGATGCATCCTGTCTGCATGTCGCGAGCGTTTGCCTGGATGGTGGTCGGCCCATTGCGTCGACGCAGGCGAGCGGCCGGGTGAGCGTGGCCACGGTTGCCTTGATAGGCGTGTCACACGGATTCCAGGTAAAACGCCTGCAGCGTTGCTCAGAGCGCTTCGAGCACCCACTCCCACTGGCGTCGATTTGGCGCCGGCGGCTGACCCAGACGCTCGCGCATACGCTGCGTGATCGAGGCGGCGTAGTTCTCAATGCTGTGAAACTCAACCAGCCGGTCGATGGCCGGTGAGAGTGGAAAGTCCGCCGCGGCACCAAGGCAGGTTTCTATCGTACGCGCAAACACGTCGAGATCCTCGACGGCGCAAACCCATCCCAGCCCCAGCTTCAGCAGGATCATGCCCTGCCAACCGAAGTCGCATCCCAACACCGGGCGATGCACGGCCGCGGCGCGCAGCGCAATGTTCGAAATGCCCAGATGACCGGCCGACGGCGTGCACACGACGTCCATCGCGGCCAACGATGTCATTAACTGCTCATCACTCACATATCGATCGATGACGACGATTCGCCCGTTGTCTACAAGCTGCGCAAACTCACCGTCAATCATCTTCTTGAGGCGTGTCGCAAACCGGCCAACCAACAAGAGCCGGTCATCATCGGCAAGCAGCGCCCGTGCGAAGGCGGGGATGAGCAGGTGCAGCCCCTTGTGACTGTCAAGCGTGCCGCTACAGCCGATGTAACGCCCCTGATCGGGGATGCCCAATCGCTTCCGCGCTTCGGTCTTTTCGAGTGGTGTAAACGGGTCGACAGGATCGCCCAGCAGCCTGGCCCTCACCGCCAGTGGACCGCCCCGATCACGCATCCAGTCGTAGGCCAGGTGATCCACCGTGTGCAGGCGAGTCCAGGGCGCACGGCGGATCAAGTGGGCGATCATGGCGAGCTTGAAGCGACGCAGGGCGGTGTTGCCCGGATAGGCCGGCGTGCAGCGGTGCATGATCCCCTCCGACTCGACGCCGTGGGGAAATGTCCGCCGCCCGAGGCAGGCCGCCATGCCCATACCCTGCGTCATCAAGTCCACTGTCGGCAACCAGACATGGTCGGGGTTCACCCGGTCCACGGCGTGGCGCAGCAGCATAGATGATTGCCAGGCTGCACAATATTGCGATTTTGTCGGCTTTGGTGCTGCGACCGTCGCGTCGACCACGATCCGATCCGACAATGGGGCCACGTGTGTCTTAAACTCAACCGATTGCAGGATGTCACGCGTCACTGACACGGTCACGCGATCGACCAGGGGCAAAAACGCCTCGGCCACATGCCGAACGTGCATCATCCGATGCCCGACGTGACTCAATTCCACGATCTGAACGTGCATGATCGCTCCAATTCCTGACCCTATTATAATGGTACAACCCGATCCGGCCTCCGAAGGTATCAGTTTGTGCGGATTCTGTTATATCAACCCAATCACGTTGGCCACCATTATGCGTATCTCGCCCAGATGCTGGGCGGCCTGATCGACCTCCCGGTCGAACTGGTGCTGGCCACGACCGAGCAGGGCGTGGCGTCCAACGAGTTTGAGATTTCACTGGCACCGCTGCGCAAACACCTGCGCATTGAGACCTGTTGTACACGGCCACCGAAATCGGTGTATCGCAACGCGGCGCATCGACTGCACGAACTGGTTGCCGCCGTAAGAGCGATCGAGCCGGACCACGTATACGTGTTATATGCCGATGCGATCTGGCAGTTGCTGGCTGTTCGCTCGGCGTTGGGGTACTGGCCATTTCGCGCCGACCTGCCGATCGAAGCCTGGTTGTACCGCGGAGGATTCACCTACCCGCGGGCGAACCGACCGGCGAACCGGATCAAACGCCGGCTGCTCAGGCACCTGATTCGGCGTGGGCGGTTCGCCGCCCTGCACCTCGACGATGAGTTGTTGGATGACTTTGCCCGTCGCTGCGCCGGCAAAGCCGGCCGGACCCGGCTGATCCTGACGCCCAATCCGATCGAGCTGCGACCACCCGTCGAGATGGCGCAGGCCCGCAGCCGCCTGGGGCTCGAACCGCGACGGCGGATCGTCTGTAGTACAGGTATGGTGGCCCGCTGGAAGGGGATGGACCTGCTGCTCAAGGCTTTTGTACAGATGTTGGATCGTGGAGGCAGCGAAACGGAGCAACTGGTCCTGGCAGGCCCCCACTCCGACGACATGCTTGCGATGCTTTCCAATGAGCCTTATCGGACGATGGTCAAGACCGGGCGCATCGTCTCGATCAACCGCTACCTGTCGACCGAGCAAATGTTTGATTTCGCAGCGGCGAGCGACCTGACGGTGGCGTCGTACCCACGCCACTCGGGCCGATCGAGCATCATTCTCTGGGCGGCGGCGGCAGGCCGCCCGTCGCTGGGCACCGCGTGGGGCTGCATCGGGCACGTCATCCGCACGCACCGGCTCGGGCTAACGTGTAACGTGCTGGACGGTGACGAATTTGCCGATCGTCTTAGGGAGGCCCTGCAGATGCCCTGGACCGAACAGGATGCCCAGCGTGTGCGACGATACGCTGAGTTTCATCGCGTCGAAAACTACCAGCGTGTCGCCACCACGCTGCTACGGGAAAGAATCAGCGCAGCCGGCAAGGACCAATAACCGGGTGTGCCAACCGAGATTCAGACTTGCGAGTGCTTCTGATCAACCAGGCGTTCTACCCAGACGTGGTCGCCACGGCGCAACACTCTCACGATCTGGCGCGTTACCTCGTCGACGCCGGCCATGAAGTCGCCGTCGTCACCTCGCGTTCGATCTACGGGCAACAAGGCGCAGCGCTGCCCCGTTACGAGGTGGTTGACGGCATCGAGATCCATCGCGTCGGCATGAGCCTGTTCGGCAAAGGCTCGATACTGCTGAGAAGTCTTGACTTTGGATTTTTCTATCTGCTCGCGACCACAAAAACATTCACAATCCGCCGACCGGATGTCGTCGTGCCTTTTACGACCCCGCCCTTCATCGCCCTTGTCGGCTACATGATGAAAAAGATCAAGCGCACCGGGTTCGTGTATTGGGTGATGGACTTGTACCCCGATCTTCCCGTGGCCTGCGGCGTGATGAAGCGGGGCTCGCCGGTGACGCGGCTCTGCGACGCGATCAATCGATTCTGCCTTCGTCACGCCGATCGGGCGGTGGTGCTGGGCCGGTGCATGAAGAAACGAGTGATGGACAAGGGCATCGACGAACGCCGCCTGACGCACATCGGTGTCTGGTCGGACAGCCAGGAGGTTACCCCCCTGCCGCGCGACACGAACCCATACCGCGTTCAATGGGGACTTGCGGATGCCTTCGTGGTCATGTACTCAGGCAATTTCGGCCTGGGCCACGACGTGATCACGATGTGCGAAGCGGCATACAAACTACGGGAGCGGGCCGACATTCGCTTCGTATTCGTGGGCGGCGGCAAGCGCAAGAAGGAAGTGGATAATTACATGATCCGCCACGGCCTCGACCACGCAATCCTCCGTGACTACGAGCCGCGGGAAAAGATCAATGCCCTGCTGAGCCTCGGCGATTTGCACCTGGCCAGCCTGAGCGAGCCGGTCCTGGGCATCATGGTGCCGTGCAAGCTGTTCGGCATCATGGCCGCCGAACGGCCGGCGGTGTTCATCGGTCCCAATGAGTCGGAGTTGGCGCGCATCCTCGTCGAGAACGACTGCGGGTTTGTCGTACCCTGCGGTGACAGCGATCAACTCGTTGCGATCATCAAGAAATGCGCCGCTGACGTGACGACCAGCCGCGCCATGGGAGCACGGGCCCGGGCGGCGTTGAGCCGGACCTACAATCGGCAAAACGCCTGTGAAGCTTGGCAGCAAGTGCTCAGCGAGTGCGCTCGCCCGAAGCCGGTCACCCCCCCGACAAATTACTCAGATCATCGAGAGAGCATGGGCGAATGACCAAATACGTATTCATCCAAAACGATCCGTTTTTTCTGCCACGAGTGCTGGACAAATATCTGCGTGAGTTCGCCGACGCCACGGCGGGGATCAACATCCAATCCGTAGCCCAGGGCAAGCGCACCGTTTTTCAGACGGCGATGGAACTGTACAAGCTCTACGGGCTGCGTTATTTCCAGTGGAAACTGCGTCGCTACGCCACGTTAAAACTGGCCGGCAAGCTGTTCAATGACCTGTTTGGAGCGACGCAAACCTGCTACACCGTGCGCGCCGTGGCGAAGAAATACGGCGTGGCAGTGACCGAGGCGGTTAACGTCAACACCGACGAGTTTCGCCGGCACCTGCGCGATCTGGGCATTGAACTGATCGTCTCTATCTCGGGCACGCAACTATACCGCAAGCCACTCCTGGAACAGACGCCAAATGGCATCATCAACTGTCACGGCGCCCTGCTGCCCCGGTATCGCGGGCTGATGCCCAGTTTCTGGACGCTGGCCAATGATGAAAAGCAAGGCGGTGTGAGTGTTCATTTTGTCGATGAAAAGCTCGACAACGGCCCGATCATCGTGCAGAAATCGTACCGCATCCACCACCACGATACGCTCGAGAATATCATGGCGAGGTCAAAAGACCTGGCCGCCGAGGCAATCATCGAAGCGGTGCATCTGATCGAGGCGGGCGACCCGCCGCTGCTCGCAAATGACGCCACCCAGGCGACTAATTTTTCCCTGCCCAAGCGTGGGGACGTTGAACAGTTCCTCGCGACCGGCCACCGGTTCTTTTAGCGCACAAGGCGG
>CAUYYV010000111.1:0-9869 GCA_963577075.1 Phycisphaerae bacterium | reverse complement strand
TACAATCCCGTCCTATGCTTCTTGCACTGCTATCCGTTTCCACGCTGCTGTTGATCGCCGTCATCACCTGTGTCTGGCTTCTGGCGCAGCGTATCCATCTCACCGCCGACCACGATCGGCTCGAACAGGACCTGGCCCGGAAGGACGACGAGATCGAATCGCTCAAGCGGGAACGGACCGACCTGATCAATCAACTTCGCGACACATTCAAATCGCTCGCCGGCGACGCGTTGCAGCAATCGACCGAGCAGTTCCTCAAGCTGGCGCGCAAGACGTTCGAGGGCGAACAAAAAGACGCAACCCAACAGCTTGAGCAGCGCAAGGCAGCGATCGAGGCGATGATCAGGCCCGTCCGCGAGTCGTTGGATAAACACGCCAAGGCGGTCACCGAGATCGAAAAACAGCGCGAAGGCGCCTACCACAACCTGAATCAACGACTCACGTCGATGCTCGACGATCAACGCCGATTGCAAAGCGAAACGTCGAACTTGGTCAAGGCATTGCGCCGCCCGGATGTCCGGGGCCGATGGGGCGAGATGCAACTGCGCCGTGTCGCGGAACTGGCGGGCATGATTGACCGTTGCGATTTTACCGAACAGGTGACGACCGTCGGCACCGAGGGAATATCAATCCGACCGGACATGGTCGTACACCTGCCCGCCGGCCGAGACATCGTCGTCGACAGCAAAACGCCCATCGCCGCCTACCTTGAAGCCGTCGAGGCGGAGACCGATGATCTGCGCGAGCAGCACCTTGGTCGGTTCGTCCGTCACGTTGAGGAGCAGATCATCAACCTGTCGAGCAAGGGCTACCAGAATCAGTTCAAACGCAGCCCCGACTTCGTCGTCATGTTCATTCCCGGCGAATCGTTTCTCCAGGCGGCTTTGCAGCGCAAGCCCGATCTGATGGAGCAGGCATTCAATCGCAACGTGGTAATCGCCACGCCGTCCACGCTGATCGGCCTGCTCAAGGCGGTAGCCGTCGGATGGCGCGAGGAACAGTTGGCCGACAACGCCCGTCACATCAGCGAACTGGGTATCGAACTGCACAGCCGCATCAGCACGCTGACCGAGCACCTTGCCAATGTCGGCAAGGCCCTCGACAAGGCCGTCGAACATTACAACAAGTTCGTCGGCAGCTACGAGACCCAGGTCATGGTCCAAGCCCGACGCTTCAAGGAACTGGGTGCCGATTCACCCAAAGAGTTGCCTGTCGAAATCAAACAGGTTGATTTGCGCCCTCGCGAGATCAAAGAAGTTGCCGACTGACTTCATCGAGTCCGAAACATTGCAAGCGTTCGGCAAATCACGCCGCAATGGGCCTTGAGCCATCGGCCGGACCTCACTTCGTCGAGTTGATCAGACGGATGGGTGGACATCCGGGTTAACACGTTGCGTGGATACGCCGGCGGCGCGAGATGGGTCATGGCTGACACCGGGATGATGCGGCACAGTTCATAACATCTTCGGAAGCACCTGATCCACGTCGGGAAAGTATCGACGGATCACCGAGCAGTCGAATTTGGCGAGGATGCTCGTCGCGGGCTCGTTTTTGAGCAGAAACTCGAACGCGGCTTCCACGACTTTTTCCGGCGCCACGCGTCCGTGTGACCACAGGTCGTAGTCCGACCAGTCCAGCGTTACGTCGTATTCATGCGTCGTGCCGCCATCGGTCAGGCGCACCTCGAACGACCAGTTGTTCTTTCCCTCCGTTTCGGTGGCGATTTCGATCTGGGCCATGTGTCACAAGCATACCACTAATGCGCGGTTTCGCACGGAACCTGGTTTGATACAGTCGGCGCATCCAGCTTAAACGGGAGGCGCCGACAGGCAAGAGTCGCATTGAATTCGAGGGTTCACGAGGTCATGATCGACAGTGTCCGCGGCTCCTTGACTTTTGCGAGGTACCACGCCAGGGCCACGACGCTGATGGCCAGCGACACGTACACCAACGCCGTCGTGCCGCTGCGCTGGACGAGCAGCCCCGCCAGCAGCGGCGCCGCGATAATCGCCGGCAATGTCGCCAGGTTGCCCACCGTGATGTGCGCCCCCCTGTTGTCGTGTGGACACGTTTCGATCAACAGGTTGTAGTAGGACAGGTCCGCCGCAGCCATGCAGATGCCAATGCCGGCGAACGCCGCGATGCAGCTCCACACGCCGCCGGTGGTCGCCAACACGACCAGCGTCGCCACCTGGGTGACCGCGCCGAGGACCACGCACATCCGATGCCCGCGCTTATCACCGAGCCAACCGGTAAACAGATTGGCGACGCCGCGTGCAATCCACTCCGCGGCGCTGTAGGCGATGATCCAACCGACGATCAGTAAGCCGCCATCCGATGATTGGTAGTGAATCACCATAAACGGCGGCACGGTAAAGCCAAAAGTCGCCAGGAGCCTGCCGATCAGGAAATTACGAAAGTTGCGGTCGCTGAGGCTGTGTTTGAACTTTTGCAGCAGGACGCCCAGACCGGCGACGTGCGGCTCGACTTCGTCAGCTTCGGCCGGATCGCGCACCATCATATACACCGCCAACGCGACGACGACGACCCCCGCGGCGAGAAGGTACAGCAGGCTGTAGCCATCGGTCCCGGGCATCTTTTTGAGGATCGCAGCGCTGATGAACACCCCGCCGGCGCCAACCAGCGATGACAGGCCCAGCGCAAATCCTATCACGCGTCCGCGGATGCGCGTCTCGAAAATATGGGCGATCCACTCGGACCAGACTCCCACGACCAAGCCCAAGCCGAAGTTCAACAGCGCAAAACAACTCCACAACAGCCAGCACGTCCACCGCGGCCCCCACTGAGCCGACTGATGGGTGATGAACGCCATCGCGATCAGCGTCGGCGGAACAACCAGCATGTGAACCAGCATCAGGTTGAACTTGCGCCGCCGCCTGGAACGAAACAGCAGAATACCCAGCCACTGGGGGAGCACCAACAGGCCGTTCTGCACACTCATAATTGAGCCGACCATCAGGCCCGACGCGCCCTGGCTATGCAACAGCGCCACCAAGATGGTCATCGGCGCAACCAGCGAGCCACCGAAACCCCACAGCGATTCACCGGTCGCCATGCACGCGGCGTTGTACCATTTGTGTCGGTCGCGATTCATCAAGTGGTTGGGGCCATATGGTGGGGGCAGGTATCGGGACCCACCACTACACGGTGGCCAGCAATGCAAGGTCAAACTCGACGCCGGTATCTTTGGCGAGTTGATCGAACTCACCGGCCTCGGCCTCGGTGAACAGCAGGCCATCGGCCTCGTGGCTGCGCACAGCCGCTGCATGCTCGATCTGACCGGGCAGGATGCACCGGCCGGTGTCGCGATTGCCGTGGCCCATGACGTCGTCGATCACCGCCTTGACGTTGGCCGCCTGGTCGCGACCCGCGGCGAAGGCGCCGCAATTCAATGCGTCGGGGTGAATCACCTGGAAGAAGAAGTTCGGCGTCGTTTTCTCGCCATCCGGAGCCTGATCGGGGCGCGACCGGATCGTCGGCAGCGACCCGCCGATCAACGCGGCGGTTAATTCATTGATCAACGATAGCCCGTAGCCCTTGTGCGCCCCGAACGGCAGCAGCGCCGCAACTCGGGCCGGATCGGTTGTCTCCCTGCCCTGCTCATCGACGGCCGAGCCGGGCGGCAGCGGCTGACCCTCGCGCAGGAAAACCTGCACCTTGCCCATCGCGATCGTGCTCGTCGCCCAGTCGATGACGATCGGGAAGCCGACCGCATCGGTGGTCGGCAAACCCCACGAATGCGGATTGGTGCCCAGCGTCGGGTATTTGCCGCCAAATGGTACGACCTCGGCCAAGGCCGCGGTGCAATTGGTGTACGCGATGTAACCCTCTTTCGCTGCCTCCATCACATACCCGCCGCCCCACAGGTAGTGAAATGCCTGGTCGACGCTGACAATCCCGACGCCGTATTTGTCGGCCAATGATTTGGCGGTGTCCATCGCCTCGAATGCGACGGCCTGGCCGAGCTTGCGGTTGGCGTTCCACTTTTGGGTGGCCTCGAACTTGCTCGGCTTCTTGATGATCGTGGCACCGGGTACGCAGCCGGGATTGCTCTTGTTGCCCGAGCCGAAAAGGTCGTCCAGGTGCACCGCCTTGAGCGCGTTGTGCGTCTTGATACCGTGCCGGGCGGCCAGCTCGCAGGCGCGTACAGCCTGGGTCGATTCTTC
The DNA here is from genome assembly GCA_963577075.1 of Phycisphaerae bacterium. Classification (GTDB taxonomy): domain Bacteria; phylum Planctomycetota; class Phycisphaerae; order Phycisphaerales; family Phycisphaeraceae; genus CAUYYV01. The sequence continues at coordinate 5,682 of CAUYYV010000111.1, read as the reverse complement.
GGCGCTGTAGCCCCGTTTGCGGTATGCACCGTTCACGATCTCGTTGTGCTTCCCGACGGGGATGACGTATTCCATGGTGAACGTATGGCCTTGTCTTACTTTTCCCATGCCAATGAATAATCACACTGCTCAGGCGTGGGATGACCACCGGGTCCGTAGCTGTCGTCTCGCATCGAGACCTTGTCGAGCGGAATGAATTGGTACCCGATGCCGTTGTCGGTCACGTCGAACCGCTGGAACCCGAGCGTCGGGTCTCCGTCCTCCCAGAGATCGCGACCCTGCGATTTGGAGGTGGCCGGTCCCTTGTAGAAGCGGACGCCGTCAATCACCTGCACGGGCCGGCGGCAGTGGATGTGGCCGCTCAGCGCGATCTCAATTTTTGCACGCTTCATCAACTCGAAGATACGGCCACGGTGGGGCTGGTCGATGCTGAAGTACCATAATGGATACTCCTGTGGATTGTGAATGTCGAACGGTCCATCGTCCATATTCTCGATATACAGCGGATAATGCGTGACGAACACGTGAGACCGGCCACCCGGCAGGTCGGGCAGCTTTTCGATCCAGTCCCACAACTCGCCTTCCTGCGGCAGGCCCGAGCCGGTGACCGCCGCGTAACACGCGCTGAAACGCACATCCTTGTGCTCGAACGACCAGTTGACGGGCCCGAAGACACGCGCAAACCGCTGGAGCGTTTCTGAATTGACATTCCATTGCAAGTCGTTGTTGTTCGCGATCGGCCCGCGTTCAGTGGTGAACTTGTCCCCCACGTCCATATTGCCCGGGATCACGTGATACGGGATGCCCATGGCGTCCAGATCGGCCTTGACCGCCTCGAGCTCGAACTCGTGATAAAACCCGTCGCGCGTCAGGTCGCCGCCTACGATCAGCAGGTCCGGCTTCAGATCGATGATCTGCCGCCGCGCCGTTTGCCAGTTATCCGCCCATGCGGGACAGAACCGATATGACTTGGGCGAGCCGACGTGAATGTCACTGGTGTGTATGAAGCTCCAGCGTGATATGTTGGTTTGCTCCGTATGGTGGGGGTTCAGCTATCCCTTGATCTGCGGTCGATCCGGCTCGGGCCAGTCGATGTGGAAGAATCGGCCGCGCGGTTTGTCGACGCGTTCATAGGTATGCGCGCCGAAGTAGTCGCGCTGCCCCTGCAGCAGATTGGCCGGCAGCACTGCCGATCGATAACTGTCGTAATACGCCAGGGCGGACATAAACGCGGGGCAGGCCACCCCGGTGGTCGCGGCCTCGGCCACCACGAACCGCCAGTTACGCTGCGACTTGTCGATCTGTCGCTTGAAATATGGATCGAGCAGCAGGTTGGACAGCCTCGGATTACGATCGTAGGCCTCCTTGATCTTCTGGAGGAATTGCGCGCGGATGATGCATCCGCCCCGCCAGATCATCGCGATCTGGCCGAAGTTGAGCTTCCAGTGATACTCCTTCTGCGCCTCGGCCATGAGTTGGAAGCCCTGGGCATAGGAGCAGATTTTCGAGCAATACAGGGCGTCGCGGATCGCGGTGATGAGCTTACCCTTCGGGCCGGCGTATTTGGCGCGTGGACCGCGCAGTTTCTTGCTCGCCGTGACACGTTGCGATTTGATCGCACTCATGCAGCGGGCAAAGACAGCCTCGGCGATCGTGGCCGCCGGGATGCCCATGTCCAGCGCGTTGGCCGACGTCCATTTGCCCGTGCCCTTCTGGCCGGCCGTGTCCAGAATCACGTCGACTAGGAACCTGCGTGGGTTGGCCGGATCCTTCTGCTGCAGTATGTCGGACGTGATCTCGATCAGAAACGAATCAAGATCGCCACGGTTCCAATCGGCGAAGATTCCGCTCATCTCGTCGGGTTTGAGGCCGAGCAGCTGCTTCATCAGGTAGTACGCCTCGCAGATCAGTTGCATGTCGCCGTATTCAATGCCGTTGTGCACCATCTTGACGTAGTGGCCGGCACCGTCGGGGCCGATGTAGGTCGTACACGGCTCGCCCTTCGTAATCGGTTTGCCGGGGACATAGTCCTCGTAAGGCTTGCCGGTTTTCCGATCGACCCTGGCGGAGATCGCCCGCCAGATGGGCCGCAGCGACTGCCACGCCTTGCGGCTTCCGCCGGGCATGAGCGACGGCCCAAATCGCGCACCCAACTCGCCGCCGGATACGCCCGACCCGACGAAATGGATGCCCTTTGGCGCCAGTTCTTGCTCCCGGCGGATCGTGTCAGTCCACAGCGAGTTGCCGCCGTCGATGATGATGTCGCCCTTGTCAACGTGCTTCAATAAATCTTTGATGACAGCATCGACGCCGGCGCCGGCCTTGACCAGGATGATTATCTTGCGCGGGCGCTTGATGGTCTTGACGAAGTCGCGCAGCTGGGCGCAGCCTATCAACCGATCCGCAGCGGGCTCCTGCTTATTCGACTTCGCGATGAACTCGGTCATGCGCACCGTCGTGCGGTTGTACACGGCGACGTTGAACCCGTGGTCGGCCATGTTCAGCACGAGGTTCTGGCCCATCACTGCCAGCCCGATCAGGCCGACGTCGGCGGTTGCTCGATGCGCAGCTCGTCTTGCCATTGCGATTAATTCCCGATCGTTGTACGCGCACGACGAGCTTGGTCATCGAACATCAAAACTCGTTCGCCTGCGCCAGCGGTTTTTCGCCCGCCAGCAGGCGCAGCAGGTTCTCGGTCGACATCACCGCCTGGCGCTCGACGCTCTCATAGGTGCGACTGGCAATGTGCGGCGTGATGACGATATTATCAATTTCCTGGAACGGGTGAGGCGCCTTGATCGGCTCGTGTTCAAGCACATCCGCACCGTATCCAGCCAGCTTGCCGGCGCGGCAGGCGTCGGCGACGTCAACTTCATCGACCAGGCCGCCACGCGAACAGTTGATCACCATCGCGGTGTCTTTCATCATCGCGATACGTTGCTTGTTGATAAACCGGCGGTTCTCATCGGTCAGGTTCATGTGCAGCGTGACCACGTCGGCCCGGCGGAGCACATCCTCGGCCGCCTCGGCGCGGAAGATGCCGTGCTGCTGGGCGAACGGTTCATCCCAGTAAACGTCGTAGGCGATGATCTGCATTTCGAACGCCTTGCCACGCTTGGCGACCTCCTTGCCGATCCGCCCCAGCCCGAGGATACCCAGCGTCTTGCCCGCCATCTCGGTGCCCGTGATGCGCTTCCATCGACCGTCCTTGACGTGGTTGGCCTCGACCTGCAGGTGCTTGGCGAGCATCATCATCAGCCCGAAGGTGTGCTCGGCAACGGTGGTGTGGTTGACTCCCGGCGTGAACAGCACGGGCACTTTCAGGTCGGTCGCGGCCTGGACATCGACCGAGTCGAGCCCGATACCGTATTTCGACAGTGCCTTGAGCCGGGGCAAAGCGGCTTCGATCACCGGCCGAGTGATCTCGTCATCACCGTGAAGGAGACCGTCGAACCCACCGCCCGCGCCGACGAGTTCGAGCATCCTGCTCTGCGGCAGGGGCCCACGATCGCGAACGATCTCGTGGCCCGATTGCTCAAGCAACTCGTGATGCCGCCCGGGCGTGTCCTGGTAACTGGTTGTGGTCAGCAAAATTCGCATGAGAACCGTAGAGATTAGCGTTCGCTCAACCCCCTGTAAATCACCCCCCTATTCGTGTCCCTGCTCGTCGTCGCAATCGAACACGCCGCAACGCTGTTCGACGAGGAGCACGCAAGCACAGCGGGGTCAGCCATGCAGTTGACCGTTCTCGAGGGTAAGCCGGCGTTCCGCCGCCTGGGCAATCTTTTGATCGTGCGTGACCATGACGATCGTCTGGCCTGCCTGATGAAACTGCGCGAACACGTCGAGCAGTTGCTTGCCCGTCTCGGCATCGAGGTTGCCCGTCGGCTCATCGGCCAGGAGCAACGGCGGGTCGTTAATCAGCGCCCGGGCAATGGCAACCCGCTGCCTCTCGCCCCCGGAGAGTTTGGCCGGCTTGTGGCGCAGGCGCCCGCCCATGCCCAGCCGATCGAGCAGAGCGCCGGCCCGTTGGTACGCTTGCGATCGTGCGCCCATCCACGACCACGCGCCACGCCCGACCATTGCGGCAATGACCACGTTTTCCAACGCCGACAACTCGGGCAGGAGATGATAAAACTGAAAGACAAACCCCACCTGACTCGTGCGATACCGATCGAGGCAACCACTTCCCCTCGAGAAGATGTCATCACCGTTGAACTGCACGCTGCCCTGCCCGGGCCGATCGAGTCCGCCCAGCAGGTGCAACAGCGTACTCTTGCCCGATCCGGAAGCACCCAGCACCACGACCCACTCACCCCCCTGGATCGACAGGTTCACGCCGCGAAGGATGTGAAGGTCCTGCTCGCCCATGCAATAATGCTTGTGCAGATCATGAGCCGACAGGAGCGTGGAGGCGTTGCTCACGTGAAAGATCTCCCAAGTCCGAAGCGATAAACACGAAACCGTAGGTGCGCAGCAAGGAGCGAGGGGCGATTGAAAACCACCGCCTGCTTGGCCACGCCCCGAAGGGAAGCGCGCCGTGTTGTATATTCACTTGCCACTTCGCGCTTACTCATAACGCAACGCCTCGATCGGATCGACCCTCGCCGCAACGATCGCCGGGATAAGCGCCCCGATCACACTGCTGAGAATTGCACCGAGCATGATCCAGGCGGCCTCGTCGTAACTGACCTTGTCGGGGATGCGATCGAACAGATAGATGCGCGGATCCCACATCACAAATTGGATGTTCGAATTGAGCCACGAACGAATATCAGCGTATTGCCATAACACGATGCATGCAATCACGATTGAAACAAGCAGCATGACGGGCGTGCACCACCCGATCCAGAACGCATGTCCCTTGCTGAAACGTGCGAGGATCACACCTGCGGCGCATCCCAGCAGGGCCCCGATCAGGCCACAGGCAACATAAAAAACGGACTCTCCCAAATGGTTGGCCATCCAGAACTGAATCTCATTGAGGTGCGTCACGACCGCGACGGCGGCGGCAAAGCCGAGCAATGACCCGACGATGCCGATGGCCAGCCCATACCCGAGAAAAACGCTCGCCACGCCGCTGCGCGACGCGCCCAGAGCGCGCAGCACCCCGATGTCGCGAGTCTTCTCGAGAACGATGTTGTAGAACGTCGTCGCCACCATCACGAACGCAACCAGCCCGATGACCACGAACAGAAACGTGATCAGCCCCTTCTCATTCTTGACCGCGTTGATGATCGTTTCGTGCCGCTGCTGCCAAGTGGCCAGGCCAAACGTATCCGGCAGATCGGGGTGCCGCAGGTAGAAGTCCCTGGAACAATTGAGGACGGCGTCAAAAAGATCGTCAAGTTCCACGCCTTCTGCCGCCCTGATGACAATTTCATTGCAACGGGCCGGCTCGATGATGGGGTCGCCCTTGTCATCGCGAAGAAGCTCACCATCCTCGCCGCTTCGCTCGAAAGCCTCCATCTCCAGCGTCTTCTGCAGGAAATAGAAGTCCACGAAGACACGGCTCGAGTCCATCTCGAAGACGCCGCTCTTGTACTCGTTGACGACAACCATCGGGCGGTGAACGGGCCTGGCCGTTCCTTCCCGCGTGGCGTTCACGATGTTCAGGCGAACGTGCCGCCGTTTCGAGTCGGCCACGATCGAGTTATCAAAATGGGATTGGCCGTGTTTGTC
>CAUYYV010000110.1:0-9930 GCA_963577075.1 Phycisphaerae bacterium | reverse complement strand
CGCCTGTCGGGACTCGCCTGTGCGCGGCGTGGCCGGGTCGCTGTCAGGTCGAACGATGGCCAGGGAGAACTGGCCGATCTGGATTTCGTCGCCGAAGTCGATGCGTGCGGATTTGCCCGCCGTTACCTCACGGTTGGTCACGCGCGTGCCAGACCGACTGATACTCTCGAGAAAAAACTGATTGCCGGTGCGCACGATGCGGGCGTGACGGCGGGCGACGAACGGGCCCTTGATCACGACGTCACAGCCGTCGTCGCGACCGATCACGATGGGGTCGGCGTCGACGCGCAGCGTCTTGCGCGTGTTGGCGGAGTTGTCAACGAGCCACAGCTCCATCGCGTGCCCCTCTTACCGTCGGTGTCCGGGCAGCGGCCGGCCCAGCGCTGCCTCAATCAATTTGATGACCTGCGAATTGATCCCGGGCGTTTTGGTTTTCGGGTATTTGTCCGTGTCCGTTACACCACGGATGTGAAGTACGAATTCGCCGACGGCCAGCTTTTCAATCATCGAAAGATGATTGGCCTGCCAGGGTTCGACCTCGATGCTGATGGTTCGAAAGCTGCGCACGGTGCGGCGGCCACCGCCCTCGCGCTGATCCTCGACCGTGCGCCGGCCCACCGCACGGACCCGCACGTACTCCATCACGGGGTACACCATCGGGATCCGCCCGCCGACGTTGAAAGGCGCCTCGATGTCCACCGTGACGCCCGGTTTCAGGGCGCCTGGCGCCGTGCGGCTGTCAACCGGCAGGGCGACCAACCTCATTCCCTTGCTTACCGACGGCAGGCCCGTGCCCTCGTCAGTGATGAAATGCTCGTACTTGAGCAAACGACCACTCTGTACGGGGCGGGCGAACCGGGCACCTTCGGCGATCTTTTCGTCTATCTTCTCTTTGCTGACAGCCTGGTTGAACTCATCGGCGTATTCCTTCGGGATCAAGTGGCGTTCGACTTGCTTGTGGGCAAGCTTGTCTCCTGCCTTAACCGACTCATTGAGGTGATAGATGGCAATTTTATTGCCGGCGAGGTCATCACGCTCATTGGCAACGTAGATATTGACCAGCACGACGGCCAATAGGGCCAGCACGATCGCGATAACGACCAGCGTCATGCTGCCGCTGGGGGCGGGTGATTGCGATGATGCGGTGGGTGTCTGGGTCATGGCGGCGGTGGATCTCCCATCGGTATTGGTCGGTGGTCAACGTGTGCCTTCAAGGCGGCGGTCGTCACTACGGGTCCATCCAGGGTCCGATGTAGCCGGGCGAGGCCAGATACAGCCCGCGGATCATTCGCGACATCGTTGCGGCCGGGCCCGGGGCGTCGAGGTTGACCAGCAGCGTATCAAAATCCGGGAAGAATGTGTCAGGCACGGCCGCGAGGTTCGACGCGCCGGGTCCCTGGGGATACCACAAGCCATGGCTCGGCCAAGCAGGCTGATCAGCCTCGCTGCGTAGTCGCCAGCCGGCGGCGTGCCGCCATTCGTGCTCGATACGGGTGTGACGATGGCGGCTCGGCCCATCGAATCGCTGCCATACCGCCGAGGCTTCGCTGTGTGTCACGGTCAATTGCACCCGACAGCCGTTGGGCATCCGCTCCAGCGTGCTGCGCACCAGGGCACCCGTCTCGCCGCTGTAAAGATCGGCAAACTGAGCCAATTGCGATTCGGCGTCGGTGGGGAAATAACCGTCTTGCGATACCTCGACCGATTCGGCATTGCCCGCGAAAAACATCTGGTTCAACTGATCGGCCTCGGTGCCCGGACCGGGGCCGCGGCCGACCTGCGACCATGCCGCCGATCGCGCCGCCATGGCCGTGCGCTGCACACGCACCATGCCGCGACCGAGATAAAACATCAACGCCAGAACCACCGCCAGCAGCGGCAGTACCAGCACCATCTCCATGATGACCGCGCCGCCGCGGATTTTGCCGGTTGGTGTGCTCATTTTTCGCATTTGCGCTGCTCGATCAGTGTTTGAGCATGATCGGGGCCAGGTTCCCGATGCCGCGAAGGTAATCACCAAGTTGCTCTAGGTTGTCCTGTGAAACCACGTCGGAGCCGTCGGCGTCGCCGATCGAATCGTCGATCGTCTCGATCCATCCGCCGTAGTCGTCGATATTTTGCATTTGCGCATGCCAGGCGGGTGTCCACAGGTCCCACGAGTGATTGTTGAAAACCTGCATCTGCGCCATGGCGACCGCGAATGGATACGGCTTGTTGCCCGTGAATCGAAATTGCACGCCGGGTCCGCCCTCGGTTCGCTGCGGGTCGTCGCTGCGCTGAGCCAGGCCCAGAAAAGTCAGATGTTTTCGACGGTCGTCGGGATCATCGCTGATCTGTGAATGATCGAGATCAGTCGGCGCCGGCGCGGCCTCTGAGGTCGGATCAAAGCCCTCGTAGGGGTTGGTGACCGCGTCGTGGCCATCGGCCTGGGGCTGGTCGGAATCGTAGATGCCCGCACGGATCGGGTAACGGTTGATCCCGGCGAACACGACCAGTTGCACGAAATAGACGTCCTGCAGCACCATGTTACCGGTGCTGTCGTAGACCGGCGTGATGCCGATGTCGTTGTCAAAGTAAACTTGGTACTCGTATTCGTACAACCAGGCCTGCGCGCCGACCTCGGTGACGGTGACGCCATCATAATTGTTCTCTTGTTCAAGCTCTTGCGGTTCGTACAGACGATTTGGCAACCACCAGCCATTGGTGATGTTCACACGGGCGTAGCAGTCGTGCGGCGTTCTGGGCAGTTCCACAAACACGGGATTAAATTCCGTGTGTGTGCGTGGATAGAGGCTTTTGAAGCTGAGGCGAAACCACCCGGTCTCGGAAAACGCCAGCGGCTGGTCATCCTCCGTCTCGAGTTCCTCTTCATCCGGATACTCGATGTCCCAGTCGGGGGTGGCGAAATAGCGAGATGCGGTGCCGGGCCAGACGTATCCCAGTTTCGTGTTGGACAGGTCGGTGACCCAGTGTGCAAAGCGGCTGAAGTAAAGGTATGCGCTGTGGAATGCGTCAACTCGCCGCAGGGTCCACGCTTGCGTTCCATAGGTTCGGTACCCGACGCGGACGCCCACGCCCCCGCCCACGCCGCGGTTGCGCGGCCCGCCGCCAAACGGGTTGGGTCCGCCGCCCTGCACGCCGTCGATTTCGGGCGGGTCGCTTGTTGTCCCGCCGCCCTGGTTCTCATGCACATAGTCGCGCCAGCCGAACACCGCATCGTAGGGGCCGCGGTTGGTCACCGGGTCGTCGATCTGATCCGGCAGGCGCCCGAAGCGCACCGGTCTTTCGAAGTCGTTGAACACGCCGGGCCGGAAGGGGACCTGCGGCAGGATCGGCATCATCACGGCCGATCCCTGCTGGGCCCGGTCGGCAGTGAGGACCGCCTCGCCGCCGCGCACCGCATTGACCTGGGCCAGTTCACCGGCCGTATCCATCACCGCCTGGTTCATCTCATCTAGAGACCGAATCGCCTGCCAGAGCCGGCCGGTGTCGTATGCCGTCATCTGCGCCACGTCGTACTGATTGGCAAACAGGTCGTCGATGGGGGCCAGCGCGGCCACCTCATCGTTCAACTCGTCGAGCAAGTTCTGCAACTGTTCGTCGATCTTGCCGTCGAGCAGGTTGTGGCCCGTGTTGATCGTCCCCATGCGCTGCTGTAACGCGTCGCGCAGGTGCGTCTGCTCAAGGGCCGCGGCGTGCGTGGCGGTGGGCATGGCGTCGAGCGTGTTGATCATCGCCAGGTATCTCGTCATGGCGACGTTGTTCATCGCCACGCTGTTGAACGACCTGGCCATCCACGTAGCGCCGCCGGCCGCCGCCGCGTCGGCGCTGTGCTGCACGACCAGCCTCCCCTTGACCTGTTGACCGTGGTTGACCACGTAGAGCAGCAGCGCGGCCAGCAGCACCAGTCCCAGCAGCGTGAGGATCATCACCACCCCGCACGACCGGCGCAGCGGCCGTGCCATGCGTCGAGATCGTCGATTCAATATTCTGATTCCTGTTTCATTTTTTTGGTTACCTCAGTGATCAGTTCCTGGACCCGCTCGGACGGCCGCTTTCTCTCGGCCGCGATCAGCAGGGCCCGGGCGCTTTGCCACTTGCGGATCTCGATATAGCTGCGCGCCTGGGCGATCAGGTGCTCGTATTCGGTCTCGTCGAGTCGCGCCTTGATCTCGTTGTGCTGGTAGGCGTCGCCTTCGTCGAGCCCTTTTCGCGCTCGGCGGTACAGCCGCTTGGCCTTGGCCAGATTGCCCTTGTTACGCTGGGTGTCGCCCTGCCCGCGCAGGTCGATGTAGTTGGCTAATCGCTTGACATTGCCCAGCTTGCGGCGCAGTTCGACATGGTACGGATCGATCTGTAGTGCCGTGTTGTAGATATTGCGTGCCGACTTGAGGTCGCCGTCACGCAGTGCGCTACCCGCCTTGATCAGGGCGAGTTTGATCCTCGCTCTTTTTAATCTTGTGCTGGTTTTGGTGTCAGCGCCCATCGCGATGGCGCGTTTGAAGTGGGAAATCGCCGTCTCGAACTCGCCCTGGTCCATGGCGCGATCACCCGCGGTGATGATCTTGTTGATCTGACCTGTGGTCCGCAGGCGTGTCAAGGCCTTGTTCGCTTGCGCGTTGCCGAACCCGCTGGCGCGCAGGTAGACCTCGGTTGCCTGGTCGATACGGCCCCGAGCTTCCAGCTTTTGACCTCGCGCGTACTCGACGCGACCCTTGAGGCTTCGCAGCCGCACGGCCAGCGGATCGTTGCGGCGCAGTTTCACCGCGCTTGCCAGGTGCGTCACGGCCTGACCAAGCAGGTCGCGTTGCTCGGCTCGGTCGGCACGGATGATCAACTGATCGATTTTCTGCGTGTCCCGGTACTCGTCAAATTTTTCTTTGAGTCTTCGGGTCGACTCGCGTTGCAGGGCCACGTTCAGCCGGTCGATCGCGTCGGCCAGCCGGCCGTCGTCGACCAGCCCAGCCGCCTCGTTGAGTACTTGCTGCTCCCAGTGCAGGGCGATCTGTGCCTCGAGCTTGGCGCCCAGTTCATCGAGGCGGCTCTCCTGCCCGTCGGTTAGATGGTCTTCACGCCGACGCTGCTCGTGCAGCAGGCTCCGTGCCAGGTCGATCTGGCCATCGTCGATCGTTTGATCGATCTTTGCCAGAACCTGCACGAACGCCTGCTCCTGGTAGATCAGGTCCTTGAGCTTCTGGATCAGGTCTCGCTGCCGGATCGCCTTGAGATTGTCGGCATCCGTGGCGGCCTTGAGGGCCTGGTCGTAGTGGCCCGCGCTGTAGTCAATCCGGGCCTGGCACAACAGTCGCATAGCCTTGCACTTTAGCCACCACGAGTCGTTCCGGTCGAGGCCCGCCCCGGTGGCGGCGAATCGATCCTGAGCTTCCTGGTACTTGCCTTGCTTGAACAATACGTGGGCCGCGTTGAGTTGCTCGTTGACGGCTTGCCTGGCTTGGCGGACTTCGCGCCGATCAGCCGAGATCTTGTATCCGATTGCGCCGAGCAGGGCGACGATCAAGACGGCGGCCGTGACGATCCATTCCCCTAACCTGCGCATCTTGATCGTTTGCGGCAGCGGCGCGGTTGGTGCGGTTGTATCGACCGCGGGCAGCGGCGCGGCGGTCGCAGCCAGGTCGGCCTCCTGCTGCTGGCGGCTCTGGCCCTCGACCGTGAAGTGGCGGCGGATGACTTCGAGCACCTGATCGGCCGAGCCAATCCGGCTGGCCGGGTCCTTTTCCATCATGCGTGCTATCAACTCGCGCAACGGTTGGGGCGCGTTGGGCTCGATTTTTTCCAGCGGTGGAGCGGTGACGCGCAGGTTCGTGTGCCACTTCATCCAGCGCAGCGATTCATTGCGAGGATCGCGCATGATTATGCGAAACGTCTCGTTGAATCGGGCGCGGCCGACGACCATCTCGTATGAAATGATGCCCAGCGAGTAGATGTCAGCACGGGTGTCGGCGGGTTGATCACCGAACAACTCCGGCGCCATGTAACGCGCCGAGCCCTCGCTCATCGCGTCCTGGTCGGCCAACAGGGACGCCAGCCCGAAGTCGCAGAGTTTCACGCCGCCGTCGCGCGGGATCATGATGTTGGCCGGCTTCAGGTCGCGGTGAATGATGCCCGCTGCGTGGATCGTTTGCAGCGCCCGCGCGGTGTTGCGCAAGATGACCAGCGCTTTGTTCAGGTCGATCGGCCCGGTCCGCTGGCCGAGTACCTGCTCTAACGAGACGCCGTCGATGAACTGTGTCACGATGAACAGGCCTCGCGGATCGTCCATGAAGTCGATGAAGCGGGCCAGGTATTTGTCATCGGCGGGTAGTTGACCGAGCAATCGCGACTCGGCGCGAAACCGTTCGCGTTGTGCGTCGGCGTCGCCCTGTGAATCGTCGATGATCAGGTGCTTGATCGAGACGGGTGCGCCGAGCAACTCGTCGTAACCTTTCCACACGTCGCCATGGCTACCGGTGGCGATCTGCTCGACGAGCGTGAATTTGCCCAGCTTGTCACCAGCGTGAAGCGGGGCGGCGGATTGGAATTGGTCGTCGGTCATGGCGGGCGGTCATGGCATCCGCGGTAACGGCGGCGGTTGGGGCATGCGGTCGCTGATCCCCTTGTTGGTCAATGTGCAGCGGGCACTGACCAGCGCGTGGGGCCGGTCGGAGAGCGGATCATCATCGGCGAACAGGGCGTTGACGTACGGTATCGACAAGTGCAGTCGGTGCTCGACCCGCACGGTGATCGGGTCGCGGGGTCCGAACTGGTGCATATCACCCTCGGCGATATCCTCAAACCGTACGACGTTGATGTCGTCTGTCGTCGTGACAGTCACGAACACGTCGGTGTTGGTCTCGGCGTAGCGTAGTCGATCGGCGGCAAGACCGGCGACCCATGGGGGCGGCGTGCGTCCATATGATTCGTAAAGCTGGCCAAGCCCGTCGCGAAACTCATCGCCGGGCGCGTCGCCGGAGGCGAGCCGGCCGCTGACCGGTACGAGTGCGTACACCGCCGCGTCGCGGATCGTGTTGAACTTGGCAGACCCCTCGTCGGCTACGATGGTGTTGGCCGGGTCGTTTGGATCATCGATCGGGACCTGCACGACGGCGGCGCGTGTCGCGGCGAAGGCGGCATAATGCACGTAAATGTTGCCTGCCAGCAACTGTGCCGTTTGAGTCAGCGTCAGCGCCATGAAAAGCAGAATCGGGAAGATGAGCACGAACTCAAGCATGGCGGTTCCTTCGCGATCGCCGATCGATGCAACGTGTCGGTCGCGACAACCGTTCGCCGGGCGTAGCACGATCACCGCCCGCACGCACACGATCAACATCGCGGCGCAGCCCATCATGATCACGCCGCATCGCCAGGTCAGTGGATCGGTCATAAAGGTGGACCACGTCATGCTAATGAGGACTCCACGCAGACCAGGGCAGGTCAAACTCGAGCAGGTACTCGATGCCAGCGACAATGCCGCCGATGGCGATCGCGGCGCCAAACGGCACGCGTGGGCTGTCGGCGGGCATCGCCGGTTGCACCCGTGACGAGGCGAGCACGGCCGCGGCGAGAATGCGGCCCAGTGTTCGCCCCACAATGCGGCGGCGGATCATGATGGCCACGGCCATGATCACGGCGACGGCAAAGCTGTAGACCGCCGTGGCCAGCACGCACCGCCAGTCGCCGCTGATTGCGCCCAGCGCGCCCATCAACTTGGCGTCACCACCTCCGATCCCGCCGGCGGCAAACAGCACGGCCATCGGCAAAAGCCCGGCCGCCAAGGCCAGGGCGCTGCCTGTGAGCCCATCGATCAGCCTGCCGCCGACGGCGCCGCCAACCGTCCACAGCACCAACCCGGCCAGCATCGCCGGCACCGTTAATCGATTGTATATCTTGCCCCTCTTCCAGTCCGTCGCCGCGCCACATATCAGCACGGCGCATAGCAGGGAAAATGCAACCCATGCCAGCCCCATTTGCATAGACTCACTCCACGGGCCGTCTTAGGGGTCGAAGTCGTCAGCGTCGTCGCGCACCTCGTCCCACATGTCGGTGACCCACTCACCGATCTCGTTGCGGAAAAAGATCAGCAGACCCAGCAGCGGCAGGACGATCGCCGCGACGATCAGCAGTTTCTCCAGGCCTTCTGCACCACGCTCGTCGCGCCAGAATCGGCCCAACCTCTCGGCCCATCGTGTCATTGCACTTTTCATGTTTTGGCCTCTTCGTGGGGGGATCGTGTTGTATCGGATTTCGGATTAAGGAAACGGCAACGCGTTAAGCGTCGTCATCATTCGGTAGTGATCGACCAGCAGGTTCAGGCACAGGCTGATTATGAAGTACGCTGGTATCCCGATTCCTGCCAGCAGCATCGTCCACTCCAGCGTGGCGCCGCCTTGGTCGTTGTGCATCGGCTTCTTCGGTTTCATCGTCACCTAATTCTTGTCCGCCCCCGCGTCACAGTCCACTGCAAAGATCGGCTGGATCCGCTCGGTGACCAGTTCTTGATCCTCGGCGCGCAGTTTCCCCGCCAAGGCAGAACGTTCGCCCGACCACGTTAATTGCAATTCTTTGCTCATTTCTTCGTCACGCGGCGGCCGAAGCGTGAAAATATCACGGAGTTGGTACTGTCCGGCCTCGATCATCGGGTCGATCTCGGTGATCTGGGTGACACGTCGTTGCCCGCCGATGTGCCTGCTCATCTGGACGACCACGTCGATTGCCGACGATATCTGGGCTCGCAGGGCGTATAGCGGCAGCTCGACCTTGCTCATCATGGCCATGGTCTCGAGGCGGTTGAGCGCGTCGGCGGGATTGTTGGCGTGCAGCGTGCCCATCGACCCCCCGTGGCCCGAGGTCATCGCCTGGATCATGTCCAAAGCCTCGCCACCGCGAACCTCGCCGATGACGATCCGGTCCGGGCGCAGCCGCAGGCTCGAGCGAAACAGGTCGCGGATCGACACCACCCCGCGGCCATACCGGTCTGGCTGCCGTGCCTCCAGCGAGATGACGTGCTCCTGCTGCAACTGAAGTTCAGCCGAGTCCTCGATCACCACGATCCGCTGGCCCTCCGGGATGAAAGTCGACAGCGCGTTGAGCAGCGACGTCTTGCCCGAGCTCGTGCCGCCGACTACCAGCAGGTTCCGCTCGGCCCGCACGGCGATGCGCAGATAGTCATTGGCTTGCGGCGTCAGCGTGCCCAGTTCGACGACCCAGTCCATGTCCAGCATGGCCCTGCTGAACTTGCGGATCGTCATGGTCGTGCCGAACCGGGCGCATGGCTCCTTGGCCACGTGCACCCGCGATCCGTCAGGCAGCCGCGAGTCGATCAACGGCTGATCGTCGCTGAGCGTCTTGCCGGTGAATTGAAGGATATTGTTGACCGCCGCCTGGTAGACCTCGTCGTCGGCAAACCGTGCGGACACCCGCTCGAGCTTGCCGTCCCGTTCGATGTAGATCTCGTCGGCCCGGTTGACCATGATCTCCGTCACCCGCGTATCGCCCAGATACTGAGCGATCGGCGCCAGGTAATGGCTGATCGTCCGTGAATAAATGTCATTCGCCGCCATGGTCCGGCCTAATACCCTGATGACATCAGGGTATCGTCAAACCGTCGCCGTGCACAGGTCGCCCGCTGCTCATCAACCAGCCGCGCAGCGGCGCGTGATATTAGCCACGCGGCGCTGGTCCCCGGGCCGGTGTCCAGGACTTGGGGCTTGCAGTGGTTGGTCCACGCAATCCTCATCAAGGCCTGGCGGGCATCAGCCAGCCGGCGGCGCCGGGGATACGCTCGAGCAGGTCCAACTCGTCGGCGACGGCCAGGAACGGAAGGATGCCACGCAGCGGGCGATGTGACTCGCAGAAGTTACTGCCGCGGACTTCGGGGTTGAGCATCCATTGGACCGCCCGGCAGAGATTGGCGATGCCGGCATCGACGTAACG
>CAUYYV010000109.1:0-9990 GCA_963577075.1 Phycisphaerae bacterium | reverse complement strand
GCTGACTGAGCAGATTGCTCAGGCCACGCCCCAAGCGGGGTACACGGGTTTTCACGGTTTTTGACATGACGCAACCTCCATGTTGGCGAGCCTTAAGTGTACAACCTTGGTGGGCCAGCGCCAAAGTTTGGTTCCACATGGAACACCAATTGCCCGTTAATCTGAGCGAACGTTCCACGTGGAACGCCTCCGCACGTAGATGATTCACGGGGGACGCCGCCTGGACATGTCCGCACGCCCGATGAACGGTGTTCACTGGGAGGGCGCGGGGAATATCGTCATAATATGTTGTATATAATATAGTTATGTATTTCTTGTGGCCTTTGGGCGACTTCCTCTTATCGGTCGTTGGGATACGCTCTAGGCGCGATTTACCGGGCGTACCGGCCGGATGATATTAATCTTAAAATCTTGATATTACAGCAATTATGACCGATTATGCCTGCATGGTGCGTAAGCCGAAGAAAGACGGCATTGATCTGTTCATTGACGTGCCCAACGTGCTCGTGGCGATCAGCCCGCTCAATCTTCAGCAGGTCTTGTGGAATCTGCTGCTCAACGCGCGCCAGGCGCTGCGCCGCGGGTTTCGTGAGGGTCGAGATGGTCCACGTCGATGTCTCTGGCACCGGCCCCGGTATTGACCACAAATCATGGACAAACTGGTTGAGCCGTTCGTTGCTTACCATGATGCGCTGCACGACTCGGACGATCCAAAGGGCGCGGGTCTCGGCCTGTGCATCTGCTGCGGTCTGGTCCACGCCGTGGGAGGCAGCATACCGTCGAATCGGTGGCCGGCGTCGGCGCCACGTTCCATGTCCCGATTGACCAAGGCTGACGATCTGTTCGAGACAACCTGGTGCCGCGCTGCCCGCGGTGGGTTTTTGCAGGCCGGTCAAGTTGCCTGCCATCGATCGGATCGTCGCGCAGCGCGCTTCCGTGCGGTTGATCGAAGTTCTTCGGCCAGCATGCTTGATCTGTTGAGAAAAAATATTGTCGGCTTGCACTTATGCGCTAAGGCAGCTTGTCTGGCAGGAGATGAAAAAAATCATGGGCCGAGTTGGTTTGAGTTGTGGCATGTTATGCTTGGCCGTAGCGTGTTTCAGCTTGTGATTTAACGGGAGCGCCGTCATGCAGGTTGCCTGGAAATGTCAGTCCGAACGGGCCGCGTGGGGTGAAAGAGATTCTGCCGCGCATCTGGTATTCGACGGCCGCATGTGGCTGTTGGGCGGTTATATCAACAACCCCAAGAGCGGCAGGCGCGCGTGGGCGCGCGCCAATGACGTGTGGTGCTCGGCTGATGGCTTGCTCTGGGAGCAAGTCACTGAAGCGGCGCCGTGGCCGATTCGCAATCTGGCATGCGCGCACGTCTTCGATCAACGGATGTGGGTCATGGGCGGCTGCGCCGCGCACGAGTTGGACACGTCGTTGAATGATGTGTGGTGCTCGACCGATGGCGCCAACTGGACATTGGTCGTCGAACATGCGCCGTGGGAAATCCGCGGGGCGGCGGGAGCCGTTGTTTTCGATGATCGCATGTGGGTGCTGGGAGGGTTCGAGATTGGCACGGGCCGTCACGATTGCGACGTCTGGACCACGACCGACGGCAGGCAATGGCAGCGACTTGTCGAGCACGCGCCGTGGGGGCCGCGCGGCATGCTCGCCGCCGTCGTCTATGACGACAAGATCTGGATCCTCGGCGGCGGTAACTACCAGGCCAACGATAGTGGCAGCGACGTGTGGTGCTCGAGCGACGGCGTCGATTGGCAGCGGGTAACCTCCAATGCGCCCTGGCAGCCGCGGCGGTTTCACCGCGTTGTCGTGTACGACAACGCACTCTGGGTCATCGCCGGGCACGGCACTGACGGGAAAAATCGAAACGATGTGTGGATCTCGCGCGACGGGCGCGACTGGACCGAAGTGACCGACCCCGATGCCTGGTGCATCCGCCACGAGCCGGCGTGTTTGGTCTTTGACGACGCGTTGTGGTTGCTGGGCGGTCGGGGCCCGGAACAGGGCCTGAACAATGACATCTGGAATTACCGAGCCGACGTTTGAGGCAGCCTGTCAGTGGTGGCCCGACACGCCCAACATCTGGACGCCGTTGGGCTGGAAAGATCATCTGTTTCGGTTCAACGTCTTGTGGAACGGCACGATCCTGGCCGACCCGACGGGTCAGCGCAACCATCGGGCACAACGATGGCGTGGTCAGGGCGTGCAGATCGCGCTGGCGCCACACCATAGCGAGAGATTCCGAGAGATCGGCACCATGTCCGCGTTCCTGCGCCACGACGATGGCATGGTGCGCCAGGGCTGGCACGACACCGCGGCGCCGCTGCTGTGGTCAGAGTTCTCGCGCGACGGTGTGATGCTGCGGTCCGACACGTTCGCACACATCCCCGGCGGCGGCGACGTGCAGACCGGCATCGAGCCGATGTTTCTGTGGATGCGGCTGAGCATCAGCGAAACGTGCGACGTGTTGCCGCTCGAAGACGTTTACGGGTTTCAACTGCTCATCTACGCGCCGCACATCAGCGCGAGCATGCAGCAGCGCGAGAACCCGCGGTTCAATGACAAGAACAGCCGCTACCCGCGCAGGCTCGCGCCGGTGCCGCAGCGCTACAGCCGGGCGCGCGGGCAGAGGATGATCGAGCGGGGCGAAAACGTGCGCCTCGGCGTTGCGCCGAGCAAGGATTGCCTGCGCACCGCCTTTTCACGGCCGACAAGGGGGTGGTCGTTTTATCTGTTATACATCGAGATGCCCACGCGGCGGGGCGCGCATGTGGACGTGCTGGTGCCCATGCTGCCCACGCAGCGCAAGGTGTTCAATGCGGAGATGAAGGTTGGCTACGATACGGCTTTGCGCCAGGCGAATCGGTACTGGTCGCGCATCACGCGCAACACGTGCCGGTTCGAGGTTCCCGAAGACGCGATCAACCAGGCCATTCGCCACAGCGTCCGCTTCAGCCACGTGCTGACCGAGAAGAACCCGAAGACCGGGCAATACTGCAAGATCAGCGGGTCGCTGGGCTACACGAATCTGTGGAGTACGCCGGCGGCGATGGACATGGCGATGATGATGGACACGCTCGGGCACCACCGGATGGTCGAGCGCTATCTCGACATCTTTCGTCGGGAGCAGGGCACCGTCGTGCCGCCCGGCGACGCGTACACGCTGCACCCGGGTTATTTGAGCACGCCCGCCGAGTATAAATCCTACGACTGGCTTTCGGATAACGGCGCGCTGCTGTACACGCTTTGCACCCACGCGCTCCTTTCGGGTGACCGCAAGTTCATAGCCCGTTACACCGACGCGATCGTCAAGTCCTGCCAATTTCTCCGTGACGCGCGTGCGATCAAGGGCCATCGCGGCGCCCCCGGCGTGCTGCCGCCCGGCGAAACCACCGATCGGACGACGATGATCCAGGCCGTCTGGGCTGTCGGTTGGAACTACAAGGGCTTGTGCGCCGCGGTGCGCCTGCTCAAGAGGATCGGTCACGAGCGCGCCGGCGAGTTCGAGGCCGAGGCCGCCGAGTTCCGCGCCGCGTTCCTGGCTGCGTTTCGGCGCAAGAGCAGGGGTATGCCGAGATGGTCCGACGCGCGCGGCCGGCGGCGGGTGTTCGTGCCGACGTCTCTGACCGAAGATGAAAAGTCCGAATCGCGCGATCCGTTTTACCTCGACACGGGGCCGCTGTTCCTCGTGTTCGCCGGCCTGCTCGACGCGGATGACCCGTTGATGCGCGACGCGCGCGACTGGTTCCGCCACGGGCCGCAGTGGAAGCTGTACCGGTCGGACACCAACTGCTTCCAGGTGCCCGTATTGGAACACGAGATCTCCAGTTGCGAGCCGTGCTATTCGTGGAATATCTTTCATTCGCACCAACTGGGCGACAGGCACCGTTTCCTCGAGGGAATGTACAGCCTGTTTGCCGGGGGGATGTCGCGCCAGACGCAGGTTTCAGTCGAGACGCGGGGCGGGATCGGGGGCTGCGTGTTCACCGCACCGCTGGCGATCAATCTGGCCCGACTGGCCGTGATCGATGATCAGGTGCACGAAAACGAACTGCACCTGCTGCGTCTAATTCCCCTGGCGTGGGTCGGGCCCGGCGATACCTGCCGATTTGACGACGTGCCAACCGAGTTTGGTCCCGCAACACTGCGCACGCGGCGCAGCCGGAACGGCAAGACGCTGCACATCATCTGGCGGCCGCGGTTTCGACACGCGCCTGGCAAGGTCGTCCTGCACATCCCCCCGGCGCCCGGTCTTGGACAGATCAAGGTCAACAGTAAAACGCGGCGCCCACGCGCGGGAAAGATGCTGCTTTGAGGGAGGCACGAACTCGACCTCGGTGACCGCCTCCCCAAACGTCTTGCTGTCGCGGAGAAATTGGAGGAGGACGATCCATTGCACGACATAAGATAAGACCTGTGCAGGCGGGCATGGCTTGATGGCCGGGAGTTCTGCGGCGCCAGCCGTCAGCGATGCTGCCTTTCGAGCAGTTGCAGCGTATTGCGATACCGATCACCGCCGAGGTTCGGGTCGAGCGATCTTAGCCGGCGGACGCGCAGGGGGATGTCGCTGGTGTTTTCATTCAGTTCAGCGGCGATCTGGAGCCGGCGCATCCAGGCGTTCCACCAGATATTGGGAAACGGCGGGCGGCGATAGCTGCGAATGATCCGGTCGAAGTGACTGGCTGCGCTGACGAGGTTGTCGCGCCCGCCCAGCGCCGTGCGGGTTTCGCCGGCCTGGTGGATGACGCCGGCGTCGTCGCGGTGCTCGGCCACGAGCGGCCCGATCAGCTTCATCGCCTCGTCGACACGGCCCGCCAGTCGCAGCGCCTTGGCATGAACGAGCCGATAGGTGAGTATCTGATCTTCACTTAGATGTTGCGACACGGCCCAATCGAGCAGGATACGCGCCAGTTGTGAAGCGGTCTGAGCGGTGTTGCGGGCCTGATCCTCGAGTTGCTTGCGCTGGTGAGTGGTAAAAGCCTCGGTTGCCAGTTGGTGCAGCAGATCAGCCTGCTCGCCCAGGTCGGCCAGGGTCGAGTCGATCACCGCGGCTGCGTCCAGCGGGAACCGTTGCATCATGCGTTTGGTGACTTCGACGGCCCTATCAAACTCGCCGGCGCCGGCCAGCGCAACGATCTGCCGGCTCATCACCGCACGCTGGAATGGTGGGTCGTCCGCATGCTGTTGGATGGCGGCCTCAAGCTGATGGACCGCCTGTTTCGGTTGGCCATCTGCCATCGCCAAATCGGCGCGGATCAATGAAGCCTGGGCGCTGGCGCTGAGGGCGATCGCGGCGCGCTGCGGTGTCGCCGTGCTCATCATGGTACGCGCCTCACGCTCGAGGCGTGAGACGGCGGCGCCAATGTCTTGAGCCAATGCCGCCCGTTGCTCCACGGGTGCGCGGTGGTACAGCCGGACCCGCAGTTCGAGTACGCGTAATCGAGCGGGAAAGTAGTCGCCGTGGTCGCGACCCACCTGCCGCAGGCTGCTGATCGCGTCGTCGAGCTTGCCGTCGGGGATCCACACGGCGTCTGCGTGGGCCAGCCGTTCGTTGTCGGCCGCGTCGCTCGTGGCGAACTTGTCGAATAACACTGCCGCAGCCCGGCGATAGGCGTCATCAACCGCCGCGCGTGTGGCCGGGTCACTATGGCGCAGTTTAAGCTGGCTCGTCGCCAGCGCGATCGCCCGCTCGGAGACCGGTTGGCCGGGCATGCTCCGGGCCAGTTCGATCCACAGTTGGGATGCTTTCAGCACGTTGTCGATGTTTGTCTCATCGCGGAGGAACGTCACCAGGGCAAGGTTGTGCATCGCGACCGCGCGCACCGCGGGGCCGGGCGTTTCGCGGGTCAGCAGCAGCGTGAGGATCTCTTCGGCGCGATTCAGCTTCGGCGCCGCCTGCGCCAGCAGTTCGTCGGCGCGCTTCAAATCGCCGCCTTTCAGGGCGCGATTTGCATCGGCGGTCAGGTTCTGCGCTTTGGTGCGCGCGGTTTCACCGAGGGCAAGAATGACGGCGTTGGGCAGATCTGTCAGATCATCGTCGTCAGACATCCCCTGCGCCCAGCGGCGGTAGACGTACAGTTTGAGGCTCGCGGCGCGCTCGGCGTCGAGCGCTGGATCGTTGAACATCGCCAGGTAAACGGCATACGCCCGCGCGACAGCATTCGGCCTGGCCGGCTGCGGCTTTGCGTTCGCCTGCGCCAGCAGCATGCGAAACTTCGCGTCCGTCACCAGCAGGCGCATCATGAGGTTGTCGCCAACATATTGATGCTCGTACGCCTTGTTCAGCGCGGCCATTGCCGGTGACGGCTTGCCGGCGCGATGCAACGCCTCGGCGCGCGCCAGCCGGGCGCGCAAATCGGCCAGGTCCGGCTGCGGCGATTCGATCGCCCGGTTGAGAGTCATCAGGGCGGTCTGTGCATCTTCGAGCCGCATCTGCACCCGGCCGGCGAGCGACAGGCACGACCTGCGAATCCCGTGCGGGTCGCCGGTGTTGCGCCCGAGCGGCTCGATGCGCGCCAGCGCCAGTTGCAGCAGCCGGCGGCGTTCGACGGCGGGCGTCGGCGCCTGGCCTCGAACCATCTTGTTGGCGCCCAGCCGGTGATAATACGCGTGATCATCGCCCAGCCTCGCCACGTAATACGCCGTGTGCGCCAGCAGGTATTGCGTGCGCAGCTTGTAATACCGGTTGATCATCCGATCCCACAGGCCGGTGTTGATCCGCTTGGCGCCGTGGTCCGGCTGGCGGGCCAGCTCGATCTGAAGCTGACCGAATCGATAATCCGCGTCGGCGAGTTGTTCATACGCCTCGACGGCAGCTTGCTCGAACGCCGCGCGTTGCGTGTCGGTGGTTACGCCGAACTCGTAGAAAGCAGCCGCGTGCTGATGGATCGCCGGCAGAAACTCGAACAGCAGCAGTTCCGCCAGGTCGGTTTGCCAAAGCGGCCGCTGCTCGTGATCGCGGTGTTTGGCGATGGTGTCGCGCAGCAATTGCAGGGCGTTGCCAAACGCCTCGACGCGGTCGGTCTCGGCCAGGTCCTGTCGGCCGTAATGGATGCGATGCTGTGCGATCTTGATCTTGCTGGTCAGGACGGGGTCGTCGGGCGGCTCGGTCCCGGCCAGGTGCAGCAACAGTTCACTCATCCCCTCACGCCCGAGGGCATCGATCAGCGTTGCCTGGTCGAGCCTGGAGACCTGTGCGTGAGCCGGGGCGGCCAACAGTAATGCCAGCACGATCGGTTGACACCAGTTGCGCCACGGCCGACCGGCTTGGCCGGCAGAACAACCAGGTCGAACGGCCGCGTTTATGCGAAAGAGGCGGATCGGTGCCATGCGAGCTATTGCGCCTGCGTCAACGCGAAGTTGGTGTAACGAGCCCGGACGACCGCGTTGATCACGTCGACCACGTGCTGCCAGCGCACCGCACCGGCGGGTGTGATCACGACCGGATCGTCCGGCTTGTGTGTACCCGTCGTCCTGTTGCGCGATTCATCGTATTGAATCGCGACAAGCTGATCGTGTAGTTGCCGGAAATCCATGGGCGTCGCGGCGTAACCCTCGAGCTCAAGCCGGTAGGCATGCTGGCCGGCGGCGCTGACGATAATGTTCAGTGGCAGCGATGGCGGATCGCTCGACTGGCCGGTGCCGGTGCCCTGGGGCAGCTTCGCCGTGATGATCCCCTCGCCCAGCGTGAAGCTGGCGGTGACGACGAAAAAGATAAGCAGCAGAAAGATCACGTCGATCATGGATGTCAGGTTCAACGCCATTCTAAGCGGCGGGCGGGTCCGGGCGGCGCGGCGAACCCTGTGATGCGTGGTGGCCTGGGGCAATGCCGGGACGCTGGCGGCGTTCATGGTTGTGTCCGCTGCTCGTTGGGCCCGTGACCGGGCAGATACGAAACCATGTGAACCTTGTCGATCCCTGCGCCGGCGATCGCGGTGAGCACCGGCGCGACCTGGTCGTACTGCAACGCCGCATCGGCGCGTAGCAGCACCTCGAGCAGCGAGTTGCCGTCGCCGTCACGTGGTGCTCTTTTGAAAGCAAAGTCCAGCACGGCAGTTACCTCTTCGAGCCGACTCATGTCGAACCGGCGCGCATCAACCTCGACCCAGTGGGCCTGGCTGGGCCATGCCAGGGGCTCGTCCGCGCGATCGCCGGGGTTGTACGGCTTGGGTGCGACGTTGACCACGACGCGCCGCGGTGATTCCAGCTCGCGAGCCGTCGATTCGGTCAGCCTGGGCACGATCATTTCGACCGATTGCTCGCTGATGAAATTGCTGATGATCATGAAGAATATGATCAGCAGAAACGTGACGTCGATCAGCGGCGTCATGTTAAACTCGGCCCTGGCGGGCCCGCGTGGGTAAACCTGTGATTTAGGCATCGTCACCCGCTTTATTCCTGCCGCGCGGCTTGAACGGGCGCAGCAACTGCTCGGCCATCACCAGCCCCTCGGCGGAAAGGGCGTCAACCTTGTTACGGATCAGGGCGTAGCCGGCCAGCGCGGGGATCGCCACGACCAGGCCCCACAGCGTGGTGACCAGCGCGGTCGAGATGCCCGCCGCCAGTTCGGCCGGCTCGGGCCGACCTTGGCTGACCAGCGTCTGAAACGCCACGATCATGCCGTACACCGTGCCGAGCAACCCGACCATCGGCGCGATGTTGCCCACCACGTTGAGATACTCGATGGGCCTGAGCATGACGCTCGTCTCGGCGTCGGACACTTCCTCGAGGGCGCGCTCCATCGCGCCGTATCCGCTGGGCGCCTCGCGCATCGCGCCGCTGACCAATTTGCCGAGATAGGTGCTGTTGTCCGACGCCTCCTTCAGTGCGTCGGGAAACTTCTTGTCAGAAAGGTGGCGGCCGAGCTTGTCGTAAAGATCCTGGGGCAGCAGTGATGACCGGCGGTACGCGTTGGCCAGTTTGAGGACATATCCCAATGTCAAAGCCGACGAAATCACCAGCACCGCAATAAGTATCTGGCCGATCAGGTCTTTCGTCATAAAGAACATCTTGAAAAAGGTAATGGTCGTCGTGACCTCGCCGGTTTCATCGGGCTGCGCCGCCAGTGGTGTTGCTGCGAGCACCACGAGCAACGCGGGCAGATTCAGGATTACTCGTCGCATGGGCTCTCCTTTGGTGATATTGCGGTCGCTACGAGCCGGTCGGCATTTTCGGCTGCTCCGCTATCAGCAGATCCAGTCGCCGCACGAGTTGCGGATCCTTATCGTTGCGAATGAGCCTGCCGCTGCGTTTGAACAACTGCTGCGCCAGGTCGTGGCGCCCGATCTTCTGGTGTACATATCCGAGTTCCAGCAGCGCGGCGCCCCGGTACGGGCTTCGTCGAAAGTAAGTCACGACGCGGGCGAAATCAAGGCCGGCGCTCTTGTAAAGGTGCTGGTCGTTGTCGCGGTCGGCCAGCGCCAGGCGCGCGATGCCGCGCTGATACAATCCTCGTGACAGGTACGGCGTCGGCTCGTTGAGCGTGCGGTTGACAAGGTCAAGCGCTTTCATAAATTTCCCTTGGCGCAGCAGTCGTGTGACCGGATCGTCGGGATCAAGTGCGGTGGCCAGCGGAACGGGCGACGACTGATCGGTGGCGGGCGGTGTTGTCGGCTCGGCTTTTGCCGGTTGGGCTGCCGGATTTTCCGCGCTCACCGCGGTCGCGGTGAGGATGGCGATGATAAATGCGCCGGCCAGGCCGGCGTAGACCCGCGATGTTGTCGGCCGCATCGTCATTCGATCCCCAGTTCCTTGCCATCGAGAAACTTGTAAGTGCCTCCGCTGGTCGTTGCGATCAGCTTCATGGTAGGCTCAAAGCCTATCTTCTCCAGCGGGTCGGGGTAGATAAACTGAATCGTGTTGATCTTCGTGTTGTGCTTGTTGGCCTGCTTGATCGCTCGCAGCAACTGGCGCTGGTCAATCTCGTACCGGCCGTGGCCCGTGATATCGTCGGACAACAGGAAGAGCAGGTCCGGTCGATAA